>CAMDKB010000475.1 GCA_945901195.1 Rhizobium sp. Q54 | reverse complement strand
AGGGTGTGGGTAATGATGGATTGCAAATCGGCGTTCTGCAACGCGGCCTCGCGCTGTTTGCGCTCACGGGGGACAAGAATGTACGATTCGATCCGCTGCAAATGCCCTGGATCGGGTCGATTTCCGCCTATTCCACCGATGCCTTCATCCTCGCGGTCAATGCGGCACATCCGGTTAAATCGGTAGATGACCTGCGCAAGCCCGGCAGCAAGCTCAAGGTTGGCGCCAATCAGTCGGGGTCTACGAATTTGATGCTGGCCCTGATCAGCCGCGAAATCCTTGGCCTGAATTATGAGATCGTCCGCGGCTATCCCGGCGCGCAAAATATCAATCTGGCCCAACAGAGCGGTGAGGTGGATGCCCAATTTGCCGACGTGAGTTTTTTCGCCACGGCCATGAAGGCGCAATGGGAATCGGGCGGCCTTACACCGATCGTGCAACTGGGCCGCCGTACCCGCCTTCCGTCTCTGGCGAACGTGCCGACAGCGCGTGAACTGATCAGTGATCCCGAAAGCAAGGCGTTCATGGTCTTCGCCGAGACGCCGTTTTTCGCGGCGCTTCCTGTCGCAGGTCCTGTCGGCATGCCGAAAGACCGCGCCGATGCATTGAAAGCTGCGTTCATGCTGATGGCCAAGGACGAAGCGTTCCTGGGCGAGGCAAAGAAGATCAACTACACCGTCGATCCCATTTCTGGCGATGAAGTGCTTGATATCATCAGAGAGGCGGCCAAAACGCCCAGACACATTATCGAAAGATACAAGGAGATCATTGAAAAGTAGGGCCGAGGACAACGCGATTGTCGTCCGATATTTCCGAGGTGGTTTGACCCATCGCAGATGGCAAAATCGAACGCGACCTTGGTATGAGTCACCTATTCCCCAGCCAAGAAGACTTGGTGTATAAGAGCCAAAATGGAAACAGGGGGTGGCCGGGCGCGCAAGCAGCCTGTTCCGCCCTTTTGGAGTTGGGATAATGGTGGACGTTACAAGTACGGCATCTCAGGCACTGGGCTGGAGCCCGGATAGCTGGCGCGCAAAGCCCATACAGCAGGTTCCTGTTTATCCCGATCTCGGCGAACTCAAGCAGACCGAAAGTCAGCTCGCAACCTTTCCGCCGCTCGTGTTTGCCGGTGAAGCGCGCAAACTGAAAGAGTCGCTCGCCTCAGTGGCCGCCGGCCAGTCCTTCCTGTTGCAGGGCGGCGATTGCGCCGAGAGTTTTGCCGAGCACACAGCCGACAACATTCGCGATTTCTTCCGCGTGTTTCTGCAAATGGCAGTCGTGATGACTTTTGCTGCCGCGTCGCCGGTGGTTAAGGTCGGCCGCGTCGCCGGTCAATTCGCCAAGCCGCGCTCTTCGCCCACCGAAAAGCAGGACGGCGCGGAATTGCCGAGCTATCGCGGCGATATTATCAACGATATCGAATTCAGCGTGAAGGGCCGCACGCCCGATCCGCGACGGCTGATGGATGCTTATCGCCAGTCCGCTGCGACGCTCAACCTGTTGCGGGCGTTCGCAACCGGCGGTTACGCCAACCTTGAAAATGCTCATAAATGGATGCTGGGTTTCGTGAAAGATTCGCCCCAGTCCTATCGTTATCAGGAAGTGGCCGATCGCATCACCGAGACACTTGGCTTCATGAAGGCCATTGGGCTGGACGCAAGATCACATCCCGAATTGCGCCAGACCGAGTTTTTCACTTCGCATGAAGCTCTGCTGCTGGGGTATGAACAGGCGCTTACGCGCATCGATTCCACGACGGGCGATCACTATGCCACCTCGGGCCACATGATCTGGATTGGCGATCGCACGCGCCAGCACGATCATGCCCACGTGGAATATTGCCGGGGCGTAAAAAATCCCATCGGCCTGAAATGCGGTCCCTCGCTGAAGCCGGACGATCTCCTGCGCCTCGTCGATCTGCTCAATCCTGATAACGAGGCGGGACGATTGACACTGATCTGCCGCTTCGGTTCTGACAAGATTGTCGATTATCTCCCCGCCCTCATCCGCGCCGTGAAAAAGGAAGGCCGCACTGTAGTGTGGTCCTGCGATCCCATGCACGGCAATACGATTACGTCCGGATCAGGCGGCTACAAGACGCGCCCGTTCGAGCGCATCATGAGTGAGATCCGCACCTTCTTTGCCGTGCATCAGGCCGAGGGCACCTATGCAGGTGGCGTGCACCTGGAAATGACCGGCAAGAATGTCACCGAATGCACGGGCGGCGCGCGCATGATCGCAGATACCGACTTGCAAGATCGCTATCATACCCATTGTGATCCTCGCCTGAATGCAGAACAGGCGATTGAAGTCGCATTTCTTGTAGCCGAATTGCTGAAGGCTGAGCGCGCAACACTGCCGGCGCCGCAGGCTCGTGCTGCAGAATAAGCCGGGTGAGTGGACTGCGTCATTTGCATGAAAGCGAGCTTGGCATCCTGTATCAACCTTGACGTACAGGAAGCCCGGCCCTTCGAAATTGATGACAAATATAAGTAAAGGGGGGCGGGTTGGAAGCGCTGTTATTCGCATTTAAAAACACCTGCGCTGGACTGAGCCACGCCGTGCGCACTGAGCGCGCCGTGCGGCAGGAAGCGATCGTGCTGTTGATCGCTGTGCCCCTGGCGTTTCTCGTCAGCGCAGGCGCTTGGCAGCGTGTCGCGATGATTTGTTCCATTCTGGTCGTTATGGCGGTCGAACTGCTGAACACTTGCGCTGAAAAGCTCTGCGATCATGTGACGCCAGAGCGGCATCCTCAGATTAAGATCGTCAAAGACATGGGCTCGGCGGCAGTGTTTTGCACGCTCGTCGTCGCCGCAATGATCTGGTTGACGGCGCTGGCCGAGCGGCTAGCGCTGATTTGAAAGCGTCCGTCTCACAAATCTGTGTTTGCCCTTGTAGCGCCTGCACATCGCACTGATATCGGTAGCACATAAAGGGGTTCAGAATGTCCGCAAGTCAAAATTCCGCGAGAATGCCGAGCCTCTTCATTTCCCATGGCTCGCCGATGACGGCCATCATGGATACGCCCGCCCACCGCTGGCTCAAGACCTTGGGTGCACTATTGCCGCGGCCGAAGGCAATTTTGATGGCGACCGCGCATTTCGAGGAGGACGTGCCGGTCTTCACATCCGATGAAAAGCCGGAGATGATCTATGACTTCGGTGGCTTTCCCAAACCGCTTTATGAAATTGTCTATCCCGCGCCTGGCGACCCCGATCTGGCGCTGAAGGCCGCGCATATGGTGCATGACGCCGGTTATAAAACCGGCCTCGTGCAGAACCGGGGTTTCGATCACGGCACCTGGGTGCCGCTCAAGCTCATGTATCCCGACGCGGATATTCCCGTGGTGCAATTGTCCGTGCAGCACGAGAAAGGGTCTGAGCATCACGTCAAGCTCGGCCGGGTGCTGGAGCCGCTCCGCGATGAAGGTGTGATGATCATCGGTTCGGGCAGCCTCACCCATAATTTGTGGGAGCTGTCGCGCCGTCGCGGCGAGGTAGAT
>CAMDKB010000474.1 GCA_945901195.1 Rhizobium sp. Q54 | reverse complement strand
AATTTTTCGTAGGCGGATTCGCGATCAACGGTTTCGTCGTATTTACCCTTGAACGGGCTCTTATCCATCACACCCTTGCGTTCCTGAACTGTCAAAGGTCCAACGCGTGCGGAGGGTGGCGCGATCAAGGAACGCGTGACGATAGCGGGCGTGCCCTTGCCTTCCAGCATGGAAACCAGCGCTTCGCCGACGGCCAGTTCAGTGATCGCCTTGCTGGTGTCAAACTTCGGATTCTGACGGAATGTTTCAGCAGCCGCACGTACGGCGCGCTGGTCACGCGGGGTGAAGGCGCGCAAGGCATGCTGGACGCGATTTCCCAGCTGACCGAGTACGGTTTCGGGCACGTCGAGCGGGTTCTGGGTGATGAAATAAACGCCGACGCCCTTGGAACGGATAAGCCTCACCACCTGCTCGATGGAATCGAGCAATGCCTTTGGCGCATTATCGAACAAAAGATGGGCTTCATCGAAGAAGAACACCAGCTTGGGTTTTGGCAGATCGCCCACTTCCGGCAATTGTTCGAACAATTCCGACAGCAGCCACAACAGAAAGGTCGCATAGAGACGCGGGCTCTGCATCAGCTTGTCGGCGGCGAGCATATTGATGACGCCGCGCTTGTCGCGATCCACACGGATGAAGTCGTTAATGTCCAGCGCAGGTTCGCCGAAGAATTTCTGGGCGCCCTGATTTTCGAGCACAAGCAATTGACGCTGTATCGCACCCACCGAGGCGGGAGCGACATTGCCGTATTTGACTTTCAGCACCGCCGCATTGTCGGAGACATATTGCAGCATCGATCTGAAGTCTTTGAGGTCGAGCAGCAGCAGGCCCTGCTCATCGGCAACGCGGAAGATGATATTTATGATGCCTTCCTGCACGTCGTTGCATTCCAGAAGACGCGACAGGAGCAGCGGGCCCATTTCCGAAATGGTTGCACGGACGGGATGGCCTTGTTCGCCCAACAGATCCCAGAAGACGATGGGAAATTCATCGGCCTGGTATTCATATCCGAGTTCCTGCGCGCGCTTGACGAAATGCGCCTTCGAGTCACCTGGCATGGCAATGCCTGAAAGATCACCCTTCACGTCGGCGGCAAAAACAGGCACGCCCGCGTTTGAAAACCCTTCAGCGAGTGTTTGCAATGTAACGGTCTTGCCGGTGCCGGTCGCGCCCGTGACAAGGCCGTGGCGATTGCCAAGCGCAAGTGTGAGGTATTCATAGTCCTCGCTCTTGCCGAGGAGAATTTTACCATCAACCGTTCTCGGATCGCCTGCCATGATCGAAAGCCCTTCCGCTGCGCCTGAATCGAGGCGTCATATTCTCCGCTTATAGGACAGAGCGGCGCGGCATTCTACCGGCATGTCCGGCGACATAATGTTGTCAAGGCCTTTGTCCAAAACAGGTATTGTTCATGCCCAAGGTCACTTGATTTTCCGGTGGCGTAAGAGAACATGCACCCTGCGCCGTCAGGCGGCGCCCCAGACCAGCGAGGATGCTATGGAACAGTTGATTGCCCAGATTACTCAAGCAACAGGTATTGACGTGGAGACAGCCCAGAAAGCTGTCGGAGCCATTCTTGGATTTTTGAAAAGGGAAGGCCCGGCCGATGCTGTAAATCAGCTTATCGAAAAAATTCCGGGCGCTGAAGGACTTATCGCTGAATCTGGCGGCGAAGGCGGCGGCGGCGGCGGTCTCATGGGTGCGCTGGGCGGTCTGATGGGCGGCGGCGCGGGCGGGCTGATGGGGCTGGCCGGTCAGCTGCAGGGCATGGGACTCGGCATGGGCCAGATGCAGGAAGTTGGAAAAACTCTTTTTTCCCAGGGGCGCGAGCTGGTCGGCGAAGACGTGATGGGACAAATTGCCGGATCAGTGCCAGGCCTGAGCCAGTTCACCTGAGATTTCTGCCAAGACTTCCCGAGCGCGGCTGCCGCAAAGGCGCCGCGCTTTTATTTTTCTGAAATCGGCATATTGAATCGGACTTCCGCCGTGAACGAGGACGGGACATCATGAGCGAAGACAAGATGCCACCCCAGACCGTACGTGAGGATTTTGATCCAGCGGCGGAGGTTTCCTGCGATCTGCGGCCACGTGCTGAAATCGCCTTTAGTGTGGCCCAGGCCAAAACCTTGCGGGCGCAGGCGGAAAAAGGCGGCCTCGCGTTCCAGGCCTGGCTGCCGCCCCAGCAGGCGCTATGGATCCTCGATCTGATCGAACACAGCAAATATGGCGATCCCGGTGAAGCCGTGTTCAATCTGCTGGGCGAAGCACAGGATCTGGCGCCGCATGACGATCTGCGCAAGGAATTGCTGAAGCGCTCACTCGACGCAGCCTTGAACAATCCCGGACCGGTGGTGCCGATTGAAGCCTGTGTGCCCGATATGCTGTCCCGCATGGAAGGCCCGCAACCTGCACCCGCTGAATGGCAGGAATGGCCAGGCGAGGGCGCGCAGCCGGATCGCGAAGATCACTCCGGTTGAATTTTAGCCTCTTTGGCAACGCGGCCAAAGAATTCAAAATCGTGCTGTAAAATTGAACAATGTATCGACTTCGCCCGCTTAACCGCCGCGCCTTTGTTCGGTTTGGGTTGTCATGATCGTTTCTCTTTGGTCTGGAGAATCTGTTTGTTCAGGTCGAGCCATTTGGGCGGACATCAAGCATTTCAGTCATGACGTTGGCGGGCGCTGCGGCCGCAAAGATAATTGCGCTCGCCACTTCTTCGGCGCTCAGCGCCTTGATGGTGCGCGCCTTGATGGCGGCGACAGCCTCGGGCGACGTGATGTTATCGCGGATGCCTGTTGCAACCATGCCCGGTGAAACTTCGCTGACCTTGATTCCGAGGGGCCGCAATTCCAGACGCAGCCCTTTCGTGATCGCCGCGAGCGCATGTTTTGTGGCGGCATAGATCACAGCGTATTTCGATACCTGTCTTGCAGCGCCTGAAGTCACCATGATGATGTGACCGCTTTTACGCGCTACCATTTGCGCGCCGATGATCTGCGCTACACGAATTGAGGCAATGACATTTGTCGCGAACATCGCTTCCATGTCGGAACGGGAAAATTCGAGCAGCGGGCCGTAATTCAGGATGCCCGCATTGTTGACGAGGATATCAGCTCCAGCAGCTTCCTTGCCAAGCCGTTGAACAAAACTTTCCTGATCAAGATTGCCCGCAAGATATCTTGCAGACGCACCTAACGCCGTACACTCTGCCACAAGCGTCTTGAGTGCGTCCTCGCGCCTGCCAGTCGCGAAGATATCAGCCCCTTCACGCGCGAATGCGAGAGCTGCAGCGCGTCCTATGCCGGCGCTGGCCCCCGTGACCAGCACCAGCTTTCCTCCCAGATTTCCGCTCATTGGCGGTCCTTTTTATTGACCTCCGATGGGCTGGAGTGTGAACCGCACCATCGCATTTGACAAGCCAAAGGCGGCTGCCACTGGCCACCGCCTCTTGTCTTCGCCTTGTTCTGATTCTGCCTGAGAAACTTATTCCGCGACGCCCAGA
>CAMDKB010000473.1 GCA_945901195.1 Rhizobium sp. Q54 | reverse complement strand
CGCTAATACTTTCACGCGAAGCAACCTGCACACGTCCCGGGATATCCGGGCTTCTGGATCATGATTTGCAGGACGGTCTTAAGTGAACCCTAAGCATGCGGCCCTGCACAGCTCCACAGGCGCAAATTCGCCCTGACGCAGGTCTGTTTCTGGCGTCATGGTTTAAGAGATATTGCCAAAACCGCCCTTACGCCCGACGCTGGATGGTAAACTGCCGGTGAACCCAATCATTCTCATTTAAGCGCGCAGGTTAGACTCACTTTGATGCCCTTGCGGTACAAGACTACGACAGGGCTGCAGCTGGTTCGCCCTGCGGAGGGTTGATCGTGTTTATGTTGCGCAGCGTGTTCTGGCTCGGACTTGTTTTTGCCGCGCTGCCCTGGGGCAGCCAGGGCTGGCAGGGTGATGGCACGCCGGTCACGCCCGCAAATGTGCTTGAAGCCGCCCGTTCGGCTGTCAAGGTTGCAAGTTCGGCCAGCGCGGCAGCTGCCACGAGTTATTGCACCGCCAATCCCGCCGAATGCCTGAAATCTGCCCAGCAATTGCAGGATCTGTTTGAACGGGTGAGTGCAGAAGAAGAGTCGGCTGCAATCCCGGCGACAGCCCCCGCCAAAAGCAATTCATTGAAATCGGCGGACAAGACGCCTCGCTGGCGTAACGGCGCAGCCGGGTAGACAGCCAGCGCTGATTTTGTATCGGGGCGACGATTTTGGGGTGGCGCAGCGCCCATTGCAGTCCATATATGCTCCAGTGCGGTTCCGCCCGCGAACGACCTGAGGGTCGCAACCTGCAAAATATGGCGCCATGGCTAGGATTGACGACATCATCGCCGATTTCGAACTGATCGACGATTGGGAAGAACGCTACCGCTATGTGATCGAACTTGGACGCGAGCTCGAGCCGCTGGCGGATTCGGCGCGCAACGAGACGAACAAGGTGCGCGGCTGCGCGAGCCAGGTCTGGCTCGAGACTCATGTGAAGGCGGACGACAACGGCTTGCCCGTGCTGGTTTTCCGGGGCGATAGCGATGCGCATATCGTGCGCGGTCTCGTATATATTCTCCTCAGCCTTTATTCCGGACGCTCTGCACAGGACGTTGCAGCGCTGGATGCGCAGGAAGTCTTTGGCCAGCTCGGCCTGACCGCCCACCTCACGCCGCAGCGCTCAAACGGTGTGAGTTCAATGATCGAACGCATGCGGGCCGACGCCCGCAAGGTTCTGGCAACGGTTTGACTATTTCGGCTCTACCGCAGGTGGCTCTATACGCGGACGATAGTCCGGACTACCCCAGTGCTGAACGCCTCGCGAGCGCGCGGGGCCCTGCGCCTCGGTTTGCAAGCCATAATGTCGCGCGAGAACGGACAGCGCGAGTTCCAGCACCAGCTTGGCCGAACGGCGCGGCCATTGGCGCTCGCCTTCGATCACCTCAAGACCTTTGAGAAAGCCACAGACATCCATAAGCAAGCCAGCAAACTCCGGCCCCACCGCCCGGAATGCGAGGTCGGTCCGCTGCCGCGCGGCGAGGACGGTTTCTGAATAGGTCAGCGGCGCTGAATGGCGGTCGCTTCAGCCAAGGCTCGGGTCCCAATTGGCGGTCATGCGGGGCAACATTTGCGCAAAGGTGAGATCACGCCGCAATCTTTCACCCGCTTCGAAGAAAACGGGATTGAGCAGCGCCTGCCCCCTGGCGTTCTTGCGTGTCGCGAGCCAAGACAGCGGGCTCTCGTCAGAGTCGAAGACGACCCGGCGGGTCACACCTTCTGCCACCACATCTTTCTGGACGGCGCGTTTGTGCTGGGCGAAATAGGGCTCGATCTCGCCCCCTGCATTCAGCCGCGCAATCCGGGCATGGCCGGCCTCCGTGATTTCCAGGCGCTCACGGCCGAATGCTGCACCACGCCGCCAGTGCGCCAGCCCGCGCGAAACGAGTTCGGCGGCATCATCGGCAGACGCCGAGCCCGTGCGCAGACTTACGCCATCACGGGCGGAAAAAACGTCCAGTTGCTTTGGCGGGCCAAACTCGCTTGACGTGGCATAGGCATGCGTATTGGCCAGCATACGCAGCAATTTGTCTGAATTGCTTTTCCCGGAATGACCTGCTGCGGTTGAATTCTGCTTCTTGTTCTTGTCGCGCAAAGATATGGGCTTGCTCATGACTGTGGCTCTGAAATGCTGGAGAAAAATGAAAAGGTAAATGCCAGCGCGGCAGCCAGCAGCGCATCAAGCATGCGATCTATGCGCGGATCATCGCGCAGGTTTTCAACGCGGGCGCAGGTGTAGCGGACGGTCGTCCTATCCCGGTTGAACAGTTCGCCGGCCACCTTTTGCGAAAGGCCGAAGCCGACGTGGCTGAGATAGATTGCAAAATGCCGAGCTCGCATCCGGCAGCGGCGCCTTTACCGCGCAACGTTCTTGCAAAGGGATGCGTGGACTGACGGACCGGCAAGGCACGTTATCAGCGCATGTGAGAGGACTATTATCCCGAAATGGCTTGCCACAGGCCCCGCACTTCGGGAACGCGCAAATTTGCCTGTAATTTCTTTATTTTTGTCGAAATTCATACCCCCAACTCCACTCAATGCAACCGCATTATAGGATAATTATCTCTTCATAGTCATGAAATCGAAAATTTTTTCTATATTATCCTAATTTCATATTTTTATATCAGAATAAATTCAACTCTCTCCCCCCGTTCCGGCCCGAAAGTTTGCTTCGGCACTTGCGCCTGAAGGCGCGGTTTTGGGAGAGGAGAATGCGACCTTATTTGCAGATCATGCAGCAACGGGCGGCCGAGAGCCTCGCACGCCAGATCAACGTGGGATCGGAGCTTTATGAAAAGCGAAAGCATTTGCGGCGGCTGTTGCCACTGGCCCCGGAGGATTTTGCCGATGAAAGTCGCCAGACAACGCGCGCTATCCTGCTGCATCTGGCCAGAGCCTTGCGCGCTGAACGCGGGCGCGCTGGCCACTGGACCTACGATCTCAATCGCCACATCGCGCTGGCGCAAGCCTACAAGGCAGAGAAGGAAAGACTGAGCGGGGGCGCACGCTCCTCACACCAACCTGTCAGTTCAGATAAAAGCCAGTCTTGTTCGTCTTGATGCGCCACAGACCCCAGGGCGCAGCCGTCGTGACATAGAGCGAGGCTGCATCCTCACCACGTCCGAAACCGAGATTTGTTGTGAGTCCTTCCGGCAAAGGAAATTCCTTAATCACCTTGCCTGATGGATCAATCGCAACAATCAGCCGCGCGGGATTGGCATGCGCGGCGACATAGAGATTGCCCTCGCGATTCATGGTCATTCCATCGGTGCCTGCAACTTCTGTTTCGAAAAAGAGCCGTTCATTTGAAATATTGCCGGAGGCATCGAGATCACTGGTGTCCCAACGTTTGGGTTTGGGCTAACGGTAACACATTCACCTGACGCACAAATCCGGGGTTTTGGTCTGGTCTCGATATCAAAATTGTTTTGACGGCATCCTTGCGGGCTTTCGTTTCGCGAGGTCGCCGCCATGCCACT
>CAMDKB010000472.1 GCA_945901195.1 Rhizobium sp. Q54 | reverse complement strand
ATGCAATTCATGCTAGACTTGCATACAGATCATCACGGCTATCTGGAAGTCGACCCGCCGCTGCTGGTGCGTGACGAAGCCATGTTTGGCACCGCGCAATTGCCTAAGTTCAGGGATGATCAGTTTGCTACAGCACGCTACGTTGATCCTGCAGAATATCAAACGGCAGACGCATTTGCGACTGAAGCCTATACAAATCATCTTTGCCTCATCCCCACAGCCGAAGTCCCGCTCACTAATCTCGTACGCGAAAGCATCCTCGACGAGAAACAATTGCCTGTGCGTATGACCGCCGGCACATATTGCTTTCGCGCAGAGGCCGGAGCAGCCGGACGCGATACACGCGGCATGATCAGGCAGCATCAGTTTCATAAAGTGGAGCTTGTTTCCATCACCACGCCAGAGCAATCGCTGGAAGAACATGAGCGCATGACTCAATGCGCCGAAGAAGTGTTGAAAAAATTGGGCCTGCATTATCGCGTGGTCACACTCTGCACTGGCGATATGGGCTTTGCCTCGCAGAAGACATACGACATCGAAGTCTGGCTGCCCGGTCAGGATCGCTTCCGAGAGATATCATCATGCTCGGTCTGCGGTGATTTTCAGGCCCGGCGCATGAATGCGCGTTATCGCAGCGAAAAAGGCACGCGCTTTGTTCACACACTCAATGGTTCAGGTGTCGCTGTCGGGCGCGCGCTCGTCGCTGTGCTGGAAAACTATCAGAATGCCGACGGCTCCGTGACAGTGCCGCAAGTGCTGCGTCCCTATATGGGCGGGCTTGAAAGGATTGTCGCGCGGTAACCGGTGGGACGCGATCATTCGCATCCCTTTAGCGCCGATGTGAATCAGGTTTGGAAGCTCCATGCCTGATTTCATGCGTGCCCAAAATGCCGCAGTGAAAAGCTGTTCCTCTGGTCACAATGTGGCGATGGAACTGGCAGCTTTATCGAAAACTTCTCCTGTTAGTTGAATTACCGTAGTTCTTATTTAAAACACACTCCATGTGAAGCGACATCGTGATTAACAAGTCGTAAACAAAACATCATGAATTAATGATCAGCAAACCATATACTATTTGCGTTGCCGCAGTAGGATTGAGTTCATCATGTAAAAAGCATAAATGATTGCTCATCGAACTGTTGCTGTGCACAGCGCCTGAGACATTTATCTTATCGGTGCAATCTGTGCGGTCACAATAGTTCAAGGCATGCAGGCAAGATGACGTCTGCATATTACGTGAAACGACTTATGTGCCTGGACGCATGTAAGTCTCAAAATTGAGAGTCTGGAGTCTGTAATGAAATATATCGCTCTGCCCGCGCTGGCTGCTTCGCTTCTTGTCACGAGCGCTATCGCTGCCGATCTTCCCCGCCGCAATGCTGCGATTGCGCCCGCACCTGTGTATGCAGTTCCTGTGTTTACATGGACCGGCTTTTATATCGGCGGACAGGCTGGTTATGTCTGGGGCAGCGATCAAATTCGCGAAGCAGTGACGGCGACGGGCGTGCCCACAGGCATCAATCGCAATCTCTCCCCGAGCGGCTTTGCCGGTGGCTTGCATGCTGGCTACAACTACCAGATCAATCAACTCGTGCTCGGTGTCGAAGGCGATCTTGAAGCCACTAGCGTCAAGCGCCGTGTGGCTGGCTATCCGGTCGTTGCGACCGCCAGCGTCAACACCAAGGAACAATGGCAGGGTTCAATTCGCGCCCGTGTCGGGTATGCCTTTGATCGTGTCATGATCTATGGCACGGGCGGCGTTGCGTTCGCCGACTGGAAACACACATATACTGACACAGCCGTTCCCTTCGCTCGTACTTTCTCCAGCACACGCACGGGTTGGACGCTGGGCGCAGGACTTGAATACGCCATCACCAACAACTGGACGGCGCGTGCCGAATATCGTTACACCGATTTTGGCAGGTCGACGGATGTTCTGCCGGCAGCAGGCGCTGGCGCCTTCACAGGCTTCAGCTATCGCCATCGCGAGAATGAGAGCGCCGTGCGCATTGGCGTCAGCTATCTCTTCAACTCGGGCCGATCGGGTTCGGTTGTCGCCAAATACTGAAAGTGTGATGACTGCGCCTGAATGCGTTACGTTCATTGCGCTGTGTAACAGGCACCCGGCCCTGGCCGGGTGTTTGCATTTCGACATACGAAATCAAGGCGATGAGTCTTTAATCCTCGCTTCTGGCAAGCGCCAACCGTCCTCGAAATTTGCCGCGCTGTTTCCCAGAATCGATATGGCGTATAAAACGGGTGCAATCGCGCAATTGGCCGCCGGGGTTCAACGTAAATGAAAATTCTGATTACCAATGACGATGGTATTCACGCGCCTGGCTTGGTGGTCATGGAAGCCATCGCGCGCCAGCTGAGCGAGGACGTTGTCATTGTTGCGCCGGAAGCAGATCAATCCGGCGTCGCCCATTCCCTCTCGTTGAATGATCCATTGCGCCTGCGCGAAATTGCGCCCAACCATTTTGCGGTCAAGGGCACGCCGACAGATTGCGTGATCATGGCGGTTCATAAAATTCTCGACAACGTAAAGCCTGATCTCGTGCTGTCTGGCGTCAATCGTGGGCACAATGTGGCTGAAGATGTGACATATTCAGGCACCGTCGCAGGCGCAATGGAAGGGACAATCCTCGGCATTCCCTCAATAGCCCTGTCGCAAAGCTATGGTCCCGGCGCCCATAACAACGTGCCATGGGAATCGGCGCAGACCTTCGCCCCCGACCTGTTGCGCAAGATTCTCAAAACGGGGATTGCACCGGGCATTCTCATCAATATCAACTTTCCCCGCTGCAGCGCGGCCGAAGTGAAGGGCGTATCCGTGACCTCGCAAGGCCGCCGCGATACATTGCTCCGTGTGGAAGAACGCGCGGATGGCCGCCGTAATCCCTATTACTGGATTGGCTTCCAGCGTGTTCAGGGCACGCCGGGCGATGGAACTGACCTTGCCGCATTGGCGGATAACCGTATTTCCGTCACGCCATTACGCCTTGATCTAACCGATCACGCTTCAATGGATCGATATGCCAAAGCCATCACGTGACGAGGAAGCCGGCGGACAGGCGACAGTGCCACCCATGTTGAATGCGCGGCCTGATTTCAAGGAACAGTATATGGCTGGCGATCAACAGCGCATGGCATTTGTTTTGTCGCTTCGCGAGCGTGGAATTTCCGATGTTGAATTATTACGCGCGATGGAGACAATCCCGCGTGAATTATTCGTGCCGCACCACTTTGCTGATCTTACCTGGCGTGACATCGCTCTGCCCATTGCCTGCGGTCAAACGATGCCTCAGCCTTTTGGCGTAGCGCGCACGATGGCGGCGCTTGAACTCGAGCCCCGTCATCGCGTGCTCGAAATTGGCTCGGGTTCGGGCTATGCGACAGCCATTCTGGCGCGGCTTGCCCGGGAAGTGGTTTCATTTGAACGGTTCAGGTCGCTGGCCCGCGCTGCGCAATCGCATCTGGCGAGCCTGAAGTCAAAAAATGCCAGCGTGCATTGGGCTGATG
>CAMDKB010000471.1 GCA_945901195.1 Rhizobium sp. Q54 | reverse complement strand
GAAAAGCAGTTCCCGTTTTCGCAATGGTCCCGCAAAGGTTTGATCATGCAGACCTACGCCCTCTTTGAGGGTGGCAAGTACGAAGAGGCCGCCATTTCCGGACAGCGCTATTACAGTCTTTATCCGGCGAGCGATGAAACGGCCTATGCGATGTATCTGACGGGTATGTCGATGTATAATCAGATCCCCGATGTCAGCCGGGATCAGGAGCGCTCCGAAAAGGCGCTTGCTGTCTTCCAGATGCTGGTCGAGAAATTTCCGAAATCAGAATATGTGGATGATGCGAAATTCAAGATTTCCGTCGTGCGCGATCAATTGGCCGGCAAGGAGATGTCGATCGGACGTTTCTATTTGAGCCGCCGCAACAATACTGCCGCGATCAACCGTTTCCGCGAGGTTCTGTCAAAATACCAGACCACCCGCCATGTGGAAGAAGCGCTCTACCGTCTCGTGGAAGCCTATCTGTCGCTCGGTATCGTCCATGAAGCGCAGACTGCGGCAGCGGTTCTCGGCCATAACTTCCCCGACAGCCAATGGTACAAGGATGCCTATGGCCGCCTGAAAGGTGAAGGTTACGAACCCAAGATCAGCTCTGGTTCGTGGATTTCGACGATCCTCCGCCCCATCGGGCTGGCCTCACGCTAATTCTCCTTCGGGCATTTCAAGATGCTGGTTACGCTGTCGATCCGTGACATTGTCCTGATCGACAAGCTCGATCTTGAAATCGGCCGTGGCCTGAGTGTCTTGACGGGTGAAACCGGCGCGGGCAAATCCATACTCCTCGATTCGTTTTCGCTCGCACTGGGCGCCAGAGGCGATGGCTCGCTTGTCCGAAGCGGGCAGGGTCAGGGGCAGGTGACCGCAGCGTTCAATCTGCCGCCGGGGCACCCGGCGCTTTCACTCGCGGCAGATGCCGGCGCTGATATTGGCGATGAACTCATTCTGCGCCGCGTGCAGATGGCTGACGGGCGCACGCGCGCGTTCATCAATGATCAGCCGGTAAGCGTCCAGACCCTGCGCACAGTAGGGGCCACGATTGTTGAAATTCACGGCCAGCATGATGACCGTGCTTTGGTTGATCCGGCCATGCATCGCGCTTTGCTGGATGCTTTTGGAGGGCTCGAAGACAAGGTGCGGACTGTCGCGCGCGGCTACGTCGCCTGGCGCAAAATGGTCACGGATCTGGATGCTGCGCGCGCGCGCGTAGAGGCTGCGCGCAAGGAAGCCGATTTCCTGCATCACGCTCATACCGAGCTGACCCGTCTGGCGCCTGAGTCCGGCGAAGAGGAAAAGCTCGCCACCCATCGCACCTCAATGCAGCAATCGGAAAAGGTCGTTTCCGATATTCGCGATGCGGTTGATGCGCTCAGTGGCGATCATGCGCCGGGGCCGGTGATTGCTTCCACGATGCGGCGGCTTGAGCGGCGCGCGGTACAAGCGCCGCAAATCATTGAACCGGCGTTGAAAGCGCTCAGTGATGCGCTCAATGCATTCGACACAGCGGCGCAAGTTGTCGATCAGGCGCTGCGTGATTGCGCCTTCGACCCTCATGATCTCGAACGCACGGAAGAGCGCCTGTTCGCCTTGCGCGCGGCCTCGCGCAAATATCTTGTGCCTGCGGACGGGCTTGCCGCGCTTGCGCAAAAATACGCAAGGGAGCTTGAAGAGCTTGATGCGGGTGAAGCCAATATCGATGCGCTTGAGCGTCAGGTTGTCGAGACAGAAAGCGCGTTTCGCAAGGCTGCCGAAGCGCTTTCACAGACTCGCCGGAAGACCGCGCAGGAATTGGACAAGTTCGTGCAGCGTGAATTGCCGCCGCTGAAACTCGAGAACGCCAAGTTCACAACCTCTATTGAAAGCGATCCGAAAGCCGGCGGACCGGAAGGCTGGGACAGGGTCGAATTCTGGGTTCAGACGAATCCGGGCACGCGGCCGGGGCCATTGATGAAAGTCGCCTCTGGCGGCGAACTCGCGCGTTTCATGCTCGCCCTGAAAGTATCGCTTGCCGATCGAGGTTCTGCGCCGACCTTGGTTTTTGATGAAATTGACACGGGCGTTGGCGGCGCGGTGGCGGATGCTATCGGTAACCGGCTCGCGCGGCTGGCAGAAAAGGTGCAGGTGCTGGCAGTCACCCACGCGCCGCAAGTTGCGGCCCGTTCGACATCTCACATGCGCATATCCAAGGGCGCGTCGGGCAAATCGAAGAATTTCGCCACGCGTATCGATCCCTTGTCCCCCGATGAACGGCGCGAAGAGATCGCGCGCATGCTTTCGGGTGCCTCAATTACTGAGGAAGCGCGCGCGGCTGCGGGAAAACTTCTGGCAGGGGCGGGCTGAAAGGCGCGCAATTCAGGTCAGTTGAATCACGATGGCGCATTGGCTTCTTGTATTCTCGCTATTGCGGACGGAAAATCGGAAACCACTTTTCCTGCAAACGCTTAACTTCTTGCTTTCGCGTTTGCGGACGGAAAACCGGAAACCACTTTTCCTGCAAACGCTTTACAGCTTCTCCATCAAACACTCGACTTCTACCAGCGCATCGCCATCGTTCGCCATCTTGCGGCGTGAAATGTCGAGAAGCTTCCAACCGGTTTTGGCGCAAGATATAATCACATCCTCGGAGTTCACTTCCTTGCCGAAGCCAGGAATTTTAAAGCGGCCGTCTTCATCCGTGCTCGCCATGACAGGCATTTTTGTGCCTTTCCTCTGCGCGGTGATGCGAACGCCGTCCAAAGGCTTTAGGCCCTTGATGTCCTTGGCTTCGCCAAAGAAGTAGGCGCCCTGTTCAAGATCCTCGACATTGCCGTCAAGATCGCTGCCGCCCGCCATCGCGATGGATGCAGGCAGGCAAATCGCGAGCGCATAGAACAGGCGCAACTTCATCTTGTACGTCCTTCCCTCGTCATGGCGGCGAACCCAGTTTATCGCGCCTGCAAAGGCTCTGTCGAGGTGCTCGAGTCCAGGTTCCCATTGGCGAAGTCGGCGAACGGGCCGGTTGCATGAACGATGTTCCCTGCAACACTTGTGAGCAGCGAGCCCATGCTGCCGAAATCTTTCAGGGGCGCAATCAAATAATCGCGATCCAACACGGCGAAGTCAGCATCGTACCCTGCTTTGAGTTTGCCGCGGCGGGATTCGTCACCGATGAACCAGGCACTGCCCGATGTGTACACCTGCAATGCGTCTTCACGGCTCAGCAATTCAGATGCTCCGCGTGTGTTCAATCCACCTGCCGTGACGCCGTCGATCAGCCAGCGCAGTGACAGGAATGGATTGAAACTCATCACGCGATGAGCGTCGGTGCCGCCGCCAACGGGCATGCCCATACGCAAGGCGCTGGCGATCGGAGGGCTCTCGCGCAAGGCTTCACCGCGCGCGCGCGTAATACCATCTCCCTTGATGCGTGACTCGTTCTGGCTATCCAAATCAGTCGGTGTCTGATTCATTCGTGGCGAACGAGGAGGTTCGTCATGTCTTTGCCTATTCCCCTGCGCGCGGATTTCGACGCGAAAACGCTTCGGAGTTTGGCG
>CAMDKB010000470.1 GCA_945901195.1 Rhizobium sp. Q54 | reverse complement strand
GGGCCGCGCTACGTTGGAAGCCTCCGGCAACGTGACACTGGCAACGGTGTGCGCCATCGCCGAAAGCGGCGTGGACACGATCAGTTCAGGCGCGATAACACACAGCGCGATGAACCTGGATCTGGGACTGGATTTTTAGGAGCGGCGGCTAGGAAAATTTGCAGACTTTTCCGTAAGGCCGCGCGACCCGATTAAGATTCGCTGCTCTCGTTGGCAGCGGGCACCGCAGGCGCGACCGGCGTCTCAACCGCCGGGATCACGGCAATGCCGGGGCCGCCGCGATAAAAGACATGGTTGCCGATCTGGGTGGTGCGCTTGAGCGTCGGCGCCCATTCCGGCGAAACCGAGATAGCGTGGAAATTGGTGGCGCCGCCGGTGGCATTGGCGAGGCGGACTTCGCCGGTCAGTATGCGCGCCGCCAGAGTCTCGGCCTCGCTCCAGGCTTCCGGATCCTTGGGACGAACCATGTCGCCGCTGCAGGCGAAGGAAAACTGGCAACCTGCGCGCTTGGCACCTTCATAGACAACGGCGCAGATCGAATGGCCGTAATTGCCATTGCGCATGCGGGCGAAAACCACTTCAGCGATGGCCTTCTGGCCGCGGGAGCCTTCACCACGCGCTTCGTAATACATGACCTCGGAGAGGCAGCGATGCTCGCGCACCAAGCGCGTCAGCGCCGAATCCTTCGGCAGAGCCGGAGCTGTGTCAGCCTGCGCCATGGGTGTCACGGATTTATCTGCAGACGGATTATAGCTGATGGAAGCGCCCACGGCGGCGCTGCCAGTGGCGATGATGATCGCCATGGCGGCAAACAGCGCGCGGTCGGACCGCGCCAGGGCGTCGTTCTTTTTACGGGTCATTGGATCGTCGAACTCGTTTCGGTTTTGGTTTCGCTTAGTCAATTTGGCTTGGTTTATTTCGCCCTTGCGTTTCCTTCGCCGCTTTTTCATCCGGCTTCGTATGCACAGTTGCTATTTCAATCAGGCTGCTTCGATTTCGCTAGTCCTCAAAAAGTTCCGAATGGTTCCAGCACCGAGGGTACTTGTGCCGCGCCTGTCGCGAATCGTCAAATAATTTTTTTATTCTGGCGGATGCAACGAATCTGCATAGCTAGAAAACCCAGGGGTTCTGGGGCTTTCCAACTCTCAAAAACACAATTCCGCCTATTTCTTAATCGCTGCCTGTGCTGCGGCAAGACGCGCAACCGGCACGCGAAATGGTGAACATGAGACGTAATCGAGACCCAAGTCATGACAGAAGCGGATCGATTCCGGATCGCTGCCATGCTCGCCGCAGATGCCGAGTTTGATGTCAGGACGCGTTTTGCGGCCGCGCTCGACGGCGATGTTGATCATCGCGCCAACGCCTTCCTGATCGATTGTCACGAAGGGATCGCGCGCGATCAGGCCCTTGTTCACATACTCGGTCAGGAACGGCGCGGCGTCGTCGCGCGACACGCCCAGCGTGGTCTGGGTGAGATCGTTGGTGCCGAAGTAATAGACCCACTTCGTCATGTTGAGACGCTCGCCATGTTGCAATGCATTATGACGGTTGGAGTGTTAGGTCTGGCACGGGAATTCAACCGGCGGCACGGCCTGTCAGTGCCCCGTTTTCTGCAACTTAGTGCAAACCTATGAAATCAATTCTCAATCCGTGAGAAGTCGGCGACGCGATGCAATGCCGCGCGCAGACCCGCCAAAAGGTGCAAACGATTCTCGCGCAGACGCGGATCGTCGGCATTGACCTTCACAGATTCGAAGAAGCCATCAACGGGGCCACGCAGCGCCGCCATCTCGCGCATAGCACCGGCGAAGTCTTCCTTCTCGAGCGCCGGACCAATGGCGGCGATGGCCTTGGACAGCGCCGCGTGCAGCGCCTTGTCGGCAGATTCAGGCAGCTGGCTTTCATCGACTCCGGAGGTGTAGGTGCGATTGTCCTTCTTCTCCTCGACCTTGAGGATGTTGGCGGCACGCTTGTAACCGGCGAGGAGGTTTTTGCCGTCGTCGGTCTTAAGAAAATCCTGAAGAGCGGCGCCCCGCATCATAAGCAAGGTAAGATCGCTCTCGCCACTTAGAGAAAAAGTTGCATCAATTAGGTCGTGCGATACCTGACCACTTTCCTTCATTGCAACTTTCAAGCGATCAACAAAAAACGACAGAATTTCTTGTGAGAAATTAGGAAGACCTGAAAGCGGGATACGATACCCTCGTTCGAGAACAATTCTAATGATTCCCAAAGCCGCACGGCGAATTGCGTAGGGATCACCGGAGCCAGTCGGCTTTTCTCCGATACTAAAGAACTGCGAAATTGTGTCCCACTTGTCGGCAAACGCGACAACATTGCTGACTGAGTTTTCAGATGCCTTTGCGCGACCAATTGGCCCATAGTGCTCGCTAATGGCGATGACGACGTTATCAGGCTCGTCGTCGTTTAAAGCGTAGTACCCACCCATCAAGCCCTGCAGTTCCGGAAACTCCCCCACTACACCAGTAGTGAGGTCGGCTTTAGCTAAATGCGCCGCACGCTTTGCGTCTTTAACATCAGCTCCGAAGCTATTTGATATTTCGCCTGCAAGCTTTTCTATGCGGCCAACGCGCTCGGCTTGAGTGCCCAACTTAGCGTGGAAGATGATGCCCTTGAGGTCATCGACGCGACTTTCCAGCTTACGCTTGCGGTCCTCATCCCAGAAGAACTTGGCGTCCGACAGGCGGGCGCGCAAGACGCGCTCGTTGCCCGCCACGATTTCCCTGCCGCCATCCTGAGCGACCATGTTGGAAACCACAGCAAACTTGTTCGCCATCTTTTTAGTCTTGGGATCGCGAAGCGCGAAGTACTTCTGATGGGTACGCATAGATAGGCGCAGAATGTCTTCAGGCACATCCATGAACTGGTCTTCGATTCTGCCGACATAAACCACCGGCCATTCTGCCAGGCCCGAGACCTCCGCCAGAAGCCCCTCGTCCAGGATCAATTCCAGCCCCTGCGCGAAGGCGGCATTCTTCACATCGGCCAGGATGATGGCGGCACGCTCTTCGGAGTCGATCAGCACATGCGACTTCTTCAACGCGGCTTCATAATCTTCGAAGCGGCGGACTTCGATCTCGCCGCTGGACAGGAAGCGATGGCCGAGCGTGGTGCGCCCGCTGGCGACACCCGCATAGCTGAACGGCACCACTTCGCCATCGAATGTCGCCACGATGCCGCGCAGCGGCCGTACCCAGCGCACGCTCTCGCCCGGCACCCAGCGCATCGATTTGGGCCAGGGCAGCTTGGCTATGATTTCGGGAATGAGTTCCGCCAGCACCGTGGCCGTATCGCGGCCCGGCTTTTCGATCAGGGCGATATAGACGTCGCCCTTGGGAGAGCTTTGCACCGTGAGCTGTTCGCGCGTCAGGCCGGTCTTCTTGAGGAATCCGTCGATGGCGGCGGCAGGCGCGTCAGTCTTAGGACCCTTCAGTTCCTCGCGCACGGCCTTCTGCTCGGCAGGCAGACCGACAATGGAGAGCGTCAGGCGGCGCGGACCAGCAAAGGCCTTGATGCCTT
>CAMDKB010000469.1 GCA_945901195.1 Rhizobium sp. Q54 | reverse complement strand
GTGAAATGAGCATATTGAATGCAGAAAAGCTCATTGCGATGCATAATGCAGGATAGGGAAAGCCAACTACGAAATCATCCCCGGCTCGGGAAAAACAATTTCGCCCCGCCTGTCCCATCATTTTGACTATGACGCCACGCAAAAATTTATGTTTTTAGAAGAGCCCCTAAGTCGAGTGTCAGCACTCCACGATCGAAAGCCCACCCGAAAAGCAAAAATAAGATCGGATAATCCGACTGTGCCGACACGGTGCCGACACGGTGCCGACACGGAATTCGCCCCTGCCCGCGGAGGCTGAAACTTCCCGTATAATTTATTGATTTCATGGCTAGTTCTTGGAGCGGGTGAAGGGAATCGAACCCTCGTATTCAGCTTGGAAGGCTGCTGCTCTACCATTGAGCTACACCCGCAATCCCTAAAGATCGCACGCTGCTGTGTGCCATGCCTTGGAGCAGCATTCAAGCCCACTTCTTGACTAACTAAGCACCTTTCCGAAATATAGACACTGACGGAAGCTACAAACTGCTGTCTTCGATCGACACATGGGTCAATCGAAGCCGCCTCCGTTATTTCACTCCGCCGGCCTGATTTTTCAGGCGTGGCATTACCAGTTCTGAAAATCTGCGCATCGATTCAAGCAGCATGGACTGGGGCATGCCGCCGAATTTGAAGACCGCCGCCAAAGCAAAGAGGTCTAGCCGCTCCCGATGCATGCGAATTTGGCGAACGACTGTCTCGGGCGAGCCTACAATCATCAAACCGCGCTCGATCAACTCATCAAAATCCATAGCGTGCAATAACGGAGCACGCTTGCGCCAGACATCGTAATCATCGGGCATTTTACCTTCCTGCG
The DNA here is from genome assembly GCA_945901195.1 of Rhizobium sp. Q54. Classification (GTDB taxonomy): domain Bacteria; phylum Pseudomonadota; class Alphaproteobacteria; order Rhizobiales; family Beijerinckiaceae; genus Terripilifer. Next base: position 2,690 of record CAMDKB010000469.1, on the reverse strand, counting down.
TCAGCTGCGTGTAGCGTTGCCATATCTGCCAGTATTGAAGCAGATAGGGATAGGCTTCACGGCGCGCCTGTTCATCCGTTTCGGCGACATATATTTCACGGGTAATGATGAGCCGGTTAGTTGGTGCGTATCCACTGGCTGTTTGAATAGCGCGATAGGTTTTTTGATCGCGCTCGCACTCTTCGATCAGCGCGTCAATCTGCGCAAAAGGAAAATCATTCTGCGCCGCAAAGCGCAGCGAATCCTCACTCTGTGCACTGATCAGCAAGGGTGGATGTGGAGTTTGCACCAGCGAAGGACACAATGGCGACTGCTTGTTGACCTTGAAGTATTTTCCTTCGTGCACGAAACTCTCGTCGCGCCAAATCCGCCTAATGATCTCAAGCGACTCCAGAAACATCTCGCGCGACTCGGCTTGGGAAACGCAAAAGGTATCGAACTCGATCGGCTTCAGCCCGCGCCCGATGCCCATATCCAGCCGTCCATTGGTCAGCACGTCGAGCATCGCGGCTTCCTCCGCCACGAGAATGGGATTGCGATAGGGCAGAATATTCACCATCGCGCCAAGGCGGATTCGGTTCGTGCCCCTGGCCGCTGCAGCAATCATCAGATTGGGCGATGGCATCGGGCCACTCGGCGAGACATGATGCTCGTAGAGCCAGATGTTATCGAAGCCAAGTGCTTCTGCTGTTTCAATTTCCTCTATCTGTTGCTGGTATAACTCGACAGGGGAAACGCCAGCGCGCGGATTTGTCGGCGACCATATCGCGAATTTCATGCGGTACCTTCTTTCCTCCGCAAACCCGGCAAGCTGCTATCGGAACAGTTGATTGAACACATCTGCCCAACCGTTCATGCCTGCTTCCAGTTCTTCTGGATTGAAGAACTGGGCGCGCAGCTTCTTGCCATCCGGCTTCATGTCGGGATCGGCGGCTGGCGTATCAGGATCGGCCGGAATGTAATCGTTGGCCGCAACAATTTTCTGCCCTTCCGACGACACCATGAACTCAACAAAGAGCCGGGCGGCATTGGGATGCGGGCCGCCCCTGGTTACCGATATGCCATTGAGTGACGCAGTCACCGGTTGCACGGGCAACCATGCCACTGGCGCGCCTTGCCTCGCGCTGCTGACAGGCTGATTATTGAAGATCTGCAGCGCCAGCGGAAACTCCCCTGCGATCATCTGGTCCGTCACCCGCCGCGCGGCGGCATTGATGTTGATGGGCTTTTGGAGAGCAAGGCGGCGCAGGTATTCCATGCCCTTGGCTTCGCCATATTCCTTGATAACGGTCGCGATAAAGCCAGGCGCGCCGCCCGACGATAAGGACGTCGACCACGCAATCTTGCCCTGCCAACGTGGATCGAGAAAATCTTCCAGCGTCTTCGGCCATTGATCCCTAGCAATCATGCTGGTGTTGACCGCAGGCGCTAGGATGTAGGAATTCACCGCCACCCAATAACCCTCAGGATCGATCATTTCCTTTGGAAAATGGCCAACATTGGGTGGAATGAATTTTTCCACCATGCCTGCCTTCTTTAAAGCCGCTGTGCCTGTCGTGGAATCAAACACGTCCGATTGCACACGCCCGGCCTTGCCTTCGTTGATGATGCGCAAAGCGATATCCGACGCGTTGGCGCGAATGTGTTTTACCTTCACGCCATAGAGTTTTTCAAACGCTTCGGAAGCTGGCCGAACCAGCTGGTTCACAATGAAAGCTGTGTACCAGATGACCTCCCCTTCCTTTTTGGCTGCTGCGATCAGTGCAGGATCTGCGGCACGCGCAGGAAAGACCATCACGCTTGCGATCAGCAAGGTGAAATAAAAATTGCGCAGAAGGCCGTTCATCTTCATCGGTCTGTTGTCCTCTTCCATCAACGAAAAAGTTCGTCGAAAATCCTGGACCATTCGGGGAGCTTCTCGGCCAGCTCATCGGGCGAGAAATAAATGGCGCGATAGTTTTTCCCATCCGGTCGCAATTGTGGATATTTCGGCGTTACATTGTCAGCAACAGGCAATTCGCCGGAATCGGCATACACCTTCTGCCCTTCCGCCGACGTTATGAAATCGATCAGCAACTTGCCAGCATTGGGATGCGGCGCCTTTTCGACCAGCGCCGCAACCGAAAACACGGCCGTGGCTGGCTGCGAGGGCGACCATTCAATAGGCGCGCCCTGCTCTGCACTGACGACAGGATGATTGTTGTAAATGTTCACCGCAATCGCATACTCGCCAGCCACGACCCGATCCACCACCTGTCGCGCAGCCACTTTCAATCCAGTGATATTCTGTTTGGCCAGTTGGCGAAGATAGGCCATGCCTTCAGCCTGCCCCATTTCGGCCAACACTGTTCCGATGAAACCTTGCGCCGCCCCGGCCGACGGCGTGCTGTTCCAGACGATCTGTCCTTTCCACTTGGGATTGAGCAAATCCTTCCACGTCCGCGGCGCTTCATCCTTCTTAACCAGATTGGTGTTGTAGGCGTATGACAACACGTAAAGGTTGGTTGCGACCCAATACCCCTCGGGATCGCGGAATTGTTTTGCAAGCCCGTTATCGGGCTGATACCGGGCGATCAACTTTTCCTTCTGCAGATTGTTCGCTGTGCCGGTTCCATCCACGACATCTGCAATAATTTTTCCGGCCTTGGCTTCAGTGGACACACGCAACGACAATTCTATGGCGTTACCCT
>CAMDKB010000468.1 GCA_945901195.1 Rhizobium sp. Q54 | reverse complement strand
GCCGCCTTCGCCACCAAGCGCGCAGATCAGAATGGTTCTGGGTTGCAGGGCGGCCATATCAAACGACTCCTGTCACAGCGCCGCGCAGTTTCGCCATTGCGCGATCCACTGGGCCGGGATTGGATATGATATCGGCGCGAAAGAACGAGGGACAGAGTGTTGCCGCATGGGCATTCTCGCCGCATAATCCGCAGCCGACGCAACCATTGGTGACATGTGCGACCGGGTCTGTTTTCAACGGGTCTGTTGCCGGTTTCACCGTCAGTGTCGGACAGCCGGACAGCCTGATACAGGAATGATCGCCCGTGCAGGTATCCTCATCCACGCCGTAGCGCGTGCGCACGACGCGCCGTCCTTCGGAGATCGCCTTGGCGCGCATGGGCTTCATGCGGCGTTGCCGTTCGAGCTGACATTCGCCTTCTGCGACGATGACTTTCAGCCCACCTGTCTTGGTTGTGATCGCCTCCTTCAGGGTTTCGCGCATATCGCTGACCCGATAATTGTTTACAGTTCGCAGCCATTTCACACCCAGCCCGCGCAATGTATTTTCAATGGTCATTTCGGTGCCGGTGGCGCTGGATCCCTCAGCGACCTGCTTGCTTGATGATTCCGGCGACGAGACAAGGTCCTGGGTGCCGGTGGCGGACGTATAGCCGTTCTTCATGATGACGAGCACACGATCGCGGTCGTTCAACATGGCCGAAGTCACGCCTGACAAGAGCCCATTATGCCAGAATCCGCCATCACCCATGATTGCGACGGGGCGCTTTGCGGAGAAGCCCGCAACGCCGGCGCCGGAGGCCAGACTCATGCCATAGCCGAGAATGGAATTTCCAAAGCCGAAGGGTTCATAGGTCGCAAGCGCGTGGCAGCCGATATCGGTCGAGATATGGACCTTGCCGATCTCCTGCTGTGCTAGCTTCAACGCTGCAAACACTGGACGTTCCGGACAGCCGACGCAAAAATTCGGTGGACGCGGCGGCAGAGGTACCTGAAGCAATTGTAAGGCTTTCGCGCGTAAATCCGCCGCTTCCTTCGCAAACGAGCCGGCGCCCGAGATATCGATCATTGGCAGATGTTGCGCCAGTACTTTGGCGAGCCCTGCGAGTATGACTTCGGAGGTATATTCGCCAGCCATCTGGAACACGTCCTTGCCGTAAAGGGACGTGTTCACATCGGCCCGGCGCAGGATCGAATTGATCTCGTGTTCGATGAATTCCGGCTGGCCCTCTTCGACAATGACAACGGCCTTGCGCCCTGCAGTGAATTTGATGATTTCGTCTGGCACAAGCGGATAAACCACATTCAACGCGAGAATTGGGATATCCGTCCGTCCGAACGCGTCGGCAAGACCAAGCTCCTGCAGTGCACGGATCAACCCATTATAGACGCCGCCCTGCACAATAATGCCGACTTCACCGTGCTTGCCGTCAAACAACTCATTGAGTTTGTTTTCGACGATGAACTTGCGGGCAGCGGGCATCCGCACGTCATATTTCAGTTTCTCGTGACGATAGGTGACTGGGGGATGGGCCAGTTTTTCATAAATGAAAGCGGCGGGCTCCTGCTGCAATTCCCGCGAAGAAATGCGCGGCGCAATGTTTTTCTTGGTCTTGAAGGAGCCACGCACATGACAGGCGCGGATGCGCAATTCCATGATCACAGGGGAGTTGGACGCTTCGGAAAGCTCAAAGCTTTTTTCCACCATGTGCACGATTGTCGGAAGATTGGGACGCGGGTCCATGAGCCACATCGCCGATTTCATCGCAAAAGCATGTGTTCGTTCCTGAATGACGCTGGCGCCTTCGCCATAATCCTCACCGACCACAATCAATGCGCCCCCCATCACGCCGGGTGAGGACAGGTTCGACAAGGCATCCGACGCGACATTCGTGCCGACGATGCTTTTCCAGGTCACAGTGCCACGCACGGGATACATGATCGATGCGCCCAGCATGGCCGCCGCGGAAGCCTCGTTGGTGCATGCCTCCACAAGCACGCCGAGTTCTCCCATCAGGTCCTTGGCCTGAACCATGACGTCGAGGAGATGCGAAACGGGCGCCCCCTGATAGCCTCCGACATAGGTGACGCCAGATTGCAACAACGCCTTGGTGACGGCCATAATGCCCTCGCCATGAAACGTATCGCCGTCACCGAGCTTGAGCGACTTGATTTCGTTGGTGAAAGAAACTTCCACGATCATCTCCGCTGATTTCGAGGGGCGACTTTCGCCCGTCAGGCTCCGCGGGTCAATCTTGATCCGCCCCCTGTGCTTGCCGGGTTTTCCTGCCTATGATGGGTGCTGCCAGCGTGGAGCCCGCCATGAGCACTTTAGCAGAATCCAAAATCGTTGAAGCCAGTCTTTCTTTCGCTCTCGACAATGGCGTGAAGCCTGTTTCGCAGACTTTCGGAGAGGGCAGCACTGTCCACACCTATCACGGCGCTTACGAGGACCGGCTGACCCCGATCCACTCGGCCCGCGATCTGGTAGCCTCCTTTACTCTGGATCGAGAAGGCTTCCGGCTGGCGCGTCACCAGACCAAGGTTCGCGATTTCTATGATGAGGACGAGGTGCGCAGCGTCTATTACGCCGAGCTCGACGCGTTGGTGAAAGCCGAAACAGGGTGCACACGCACCATCGTCTTTGATCACACCCGCCGGGCGGGCGATGAAGGTGTGCGGGAAGCGCACAAGATCAGAGGCCCGGTCCGCACTGTGCACAATGACTATACCGACTGGTCCGGGCCTCAGCGTCTGCGTGATTTGGTGCCGGCCGAAGCGGAAGAATTGCTGAAACATCGCCTGCAGGTTGTTCAGGTCTGGCGGGCCATCCGCGGGCCGATCCTGAGCGATCCCCTCGCCATCTGCGATGCCCAGAGCATGTCGCCCAAGGATTTCATCGCTGCCGAGCGCCGCTTTCCCAACCGGGTCGGCGAGATCTATCATATCGCGCATAATTCCGCGCAGCGGTGGTACTACGTGCCGGAAATGACGCGCGATGAAGCTTTTGTGTTCAAATGCTACGATTCACGCAAGGATGTCGCCCGCTTTACAGCGCATGCTGCGTTTGAAGATCCAACATCCCCATCAGATGCGCCGCCGCGTGAAAGCATGGAAGCGCGAATCCTGGCGATTTTTGCGCCGGTCTGAAAGGGGTTTCTTCCAGGCTCGAGGTCGCGAGAGCATCCCGGTCTCATGCTTCCATAACGCCCGCAAACGCTACCCCGCTCAGCCGGTGCATGTCATATTTCCATGTCACGAGATCGTCTGCATTGAACTGATTGAGATGCGAATGACCGCAGGCGCGCGCCATCACCTGCATCAGCTCGACGCTCGCCTCAAAGAAGTTGTGCAATTGCCGGGCGGACTTCTCCACGACCAGACGTGAAACCAGTTCTGAACCGCCCCGGGTTTACCGGAGGGCAAAACTCTCGGAGAATTGCCCATTATGGAACAGACACAAAAGAAGAAGACCTCGAAGCCGTATTCCCCTGAGTTCCGCGAACGTGCGGTGCGGTTGGCGATGGAACACCGCGATGAGTA
>CAMDKB010000467.1 GCA_945901195.1 Rhizobium sp. Q54 | reverse complement strand
AGGCGGCGTAAATGAGCATTCTGATTTGACCAGGCTGGAGCAGTTGTTTTTGCAAGCTGGATGGCCGGTTTCTATTTTCACACAGCAGATTGAAAGAACCAAAGGCTTCGCATGAAGGTTCGAATCGATCAGGCGCCAGTGTTTTGTTTGTTTGGGTTCGCGTTGGTTGTGGGATATCTGAAGGCCCCAACGCCGCCGCCAGCTCGCTTCGCAGCCCCGCAGACCGTGGCGAGACCTACAACTTCCGCGGGGCTTCAACGGGAACTGCTTTTCGCCGCTGCGCCATCGGCGCATGCCAGCAGTCTCACGGAACTCAGCGATGGGCGTATCGCCGCAGCCTGGTATGCCGGCGCCTATGAAGGCGCGGAAGGTGTCAGAATTTGGTTCAGCACAAAGGATGGCATGGGTTGGACAAACCCCCGGGTCATCGCGGATGGCGTCACGACAATTGCAGCAACGCGCATTGGAGCGCGGACACTTGGAAATCCGATTATTCACTTCCAGTCCCGGCGCTTGCACCTCTGGTATGTGAGCGTCGCGTTTGGTGGTTGGTCCGTCAGTTCAATCAATCATTCGGTTTCTGATGATCTCGGTGAGACCTGGTCAGCGCCTCGCAAGCTTGTCACGTCGCCGTTCTTCAACATCAGTACTCTGGTACGCGCCCGGCCTGTCGCTCTGGAAGGCGATGAAATCGGCCTTCCTGTTTATCACGAACTTGCAGCCAAAAGGGCAGAATGGCTGCGTCTGGACAGTGAGGGCCGGGTGCTCGGGAAGGTCAGGATTCCCTCTGAACGCGCGGCTCTGCAGCCCGCCGTAGCACCAATAGACGCCACACGCGCGATCGCATTGATGCGTGCGTCAGCTGGCCGGCTGATCGTGGCGAACACCGATGACGGCGGTGCGTCCTGGAACCCGGCAGCATCCCTCGACATCGAAAATCACGACACGTCAGTTGCGGTCTTGCGCCTTGCCAGCGGGCGCTTGCTTCTGGCGGCAAACCCCGGGCGTGGACGCGCAATTCTGCAATTGTTTGTTTCGCCGGATCACGGACACACTTGGCACTCTGCGAAAATCATTGAACAGGATACGACCGGCGCTTTGGAATATTCCTATCCATCATTGTTGCAAACACGAGATGGTCAAATCCATCTGTCCTATACCTTTAGACGTCAAACTATCGCTCATACCACGTTTGACGAGGCTATGCTTGATGAGGCCTTGCTTGATGAGGCCCCGCAATGACGCCTTCACTCATCTACGGGGTGGCCGGATGGGCGATCTTTGCAGGCGCGTGCGGTACATACCTTTTTTGGAAAGTGGAGGACAGCCGCTGGCATTGCCATAGCGCTCGGCGTTTTATTGATCGATGTCTCGATCTACCGATGGTTAAGTGCGCCATCGATGACATTGACCCTCTTTTCGCTATGGCGCTTGCTGCAGCCCGCAAATCCCATATCCACGCGAAATGCTGATCTTGTTATCTTTCTGGTTTTCGCAACGGTGTTTTACGCACTGGCATTGGGGATAGGTCCGTTTGATCCGTTTGACATTGGCTACCGGCCGCGGCCATTGCTCATTGGGCTTGCCCTGCTGGGCGTCGTTCTCGCAGCTTTGGGGAAAAAGGAGATTGTCGTTGTGCTGGCAATCGACATATTCGCATATGCAGCGGGTTTGTTCGATAACTTGTGGAACGCGCTTTTTGATCCCGTTCTGGTTGTTGCCGCAACACTTCAGGCTACGCGGCAGATTGTCCTCCGGCCTCAGCAAGTTAAAACGTCTGTGCATAGTTGAGCATTGAAATCTGAATTTGCTCAACACGGTTTTCAGGCCATCTGCTGCCTGGTATTCGGCGGGCCTGCGTGCATGTACCCGGCGAGCGTGATCGACATTGGGAATGCAAGCTCGACATATCGAGCCTTGGCAGCACGTTCTTTGCCGCTTCTTGCTTGTGGCTTCCGGGACGGATAAGAAGTTCTGGGATAGAAAGTACTTGCTGTCCGGTAGATGAGAGAAATCTCAATCATGGCAGACCGGGGGGATGTTCAATTCGGTCTCCCGCTCCCGTTGGGGGACCGGCGCACTTTATCAATCAGACCGGGAGTTCATTGTGGCCGTAACGCAGGCGGATGTATTGCGCGCGCTGGAAAGCGTGGTCCTTCCAGATGGAAAAACTTTGCCGCAATCGGGCCGCCTGAGCGATGTGATGGTGCGTGACGGCAAAGTGATCTTTGCGATCACGGTCGAATCCACCGAGGTCAACACGCTTGAGCCGGTTCGGCTGGCAGCCGAGCGGGCGACCAAGTCTGTGCCGGGTGTGTCTCAGGTCCTTGTCGGCCTCACCGGCGAGCGGCCCCAGGGTTCGTCGCGGCCTGCGCCAGCCGCCACACCACGGCCGGGGCCTGCCCAAAGGCTGAACGAAGCGCCCAAGGCGCCGGGGCAGCAGCTCGCATTTCCCACGATCAAGCACATCATCGCGGTGGCGTCTGGCAAGGGCGGTGTCGGCAAATCGACGACATCTGCCAATCTGGCGATTTCGCTGGGCGCGCTGGGGATGAAGGTCGGTATGCTCGATGCAGATATTTACGGCCCTTCGCAGCCCAAATTATTCGGCCTTGCCGGCAAGCCGCGGACTTCGGCGGATCGCAAGATCGAGCCGCATGAACGGTATGGCGTAAAAGTAATGTCAATCGGCTTTCTGGTCGACGAGGACCAGGCGATGATCTGGCGCGGCCCGATGGTTATGTCGGCGCTGACGCAAATGTTGCGTGACGTGAACTGGGGTGAACTCGATGTACTTGTCATCGATATGCCGCCGGGTACCGGGGACGCGCAATTGACCATAGCCCAGCAGACGCCATTGGCAGGTGCGGTGATCGTTTCAACCCCGCAAGATCTGGCGCTCATTGATGCGCGCCGCGGGGTGGCGATGTTCCAGAAAGTGAATGTGCCGGTGCTTGGCATTGTCGAGAACATGGCTTCCTTCTGTTGCCCCAATTGCAATTACATCACCCCAATTTTCGGTCATGGCGGAGCCAAACTCGAAGCAGAAAAAACGGGCGTACGGTTTCTGGGGGAAGTGCCACTTCATATGGACATACGCTCGACCTCTGACGAGGGACGCCCGGTTGCTGCGTCAGACCCCGATGGCGTGCATGCCAAAGCCTATCTTGCTATCGCGCAGCAGGTGAAGGACTTACTGACCAGCGGAGTCATGTCGCGCGCTGCGCCAAAAATCGTCATCGAATAGGCGAGCAGACCTGAAGCGCGGGCAGCCTGACTGGTTGTGCAAGCCCAAATCATAGGCGCGACTGCGGGACATTTCATGCGTCGGAACAGGGATTTCTTGTTCCGACGGACGATCCTGAAATATCAGGATCGAAATTCATTGATACGAAAATTATTTGTAACTGCCCAGGTTCCTGGGCGATGTTAAGCGGGGCGCAGCCTTTTTGCGAGGTCCGGCGGGTCCCGGCTCAGGGCTTCGATGATGTTCCAGCCCTGCTTTTTTGCGGTTGAGAGGAATCCTCGGATGGTCGCGAAGTCGGCT
>CAMDKB010000466.1 GCA_945901195.1 Rhizobium sp. Q54 | reverse complement strand
TGAAGCTGTAAATTCGACACTCCCGTGATCTGGCCCGGCGTGCAGCGCATATTGACAGACCCGCACGCCGACCCCCTAATTCTGCAAAATGATCCGGGGGGAACATGCACGCATTGCACAGGGCTATTCGATTTCCGTTTGTGACGCTGGCGCTGACAGCCGCCATGGCCTTGCCGCTGGCCGCCCCTGCGTCCGCGCAGTCCTATGATCCTGCGCTGGTTGCGCGCGCCAAGGCCGAAAAGCGTCTGGTGTTCTACACCGGATTTTCCGGCAACCAGCTTTATAACGCGATCAAGAAAGGGTTTGAGGAATCATTCGGCATTTCTGTTGACATGCTGGTCGCACGCTCAAGCGAGGTTCATGAGCGTCTGCGCACCGAAGTGATGACCGGACGCACGGTTGCCGACGCGCTGATCCACGGCGAATTCACATCGCAGCGTCTGGCTGCCGATGGGCTGTTGCAAAAGATCGAGGGGGTGGCTGGCGCCGCGCAACTGGCGGTGACGCCCAGCGCGCCCGGCTATTCCCTGCCCGCTTATATGAGCGGCTATAGCCTCATGGTGAATATATCGCTGGTCAAGCCGCAGGAGGAGCCCAAAAGCTGGCGCGATCTGCTCGATCCCCGATGGAGCGGCAGGCTTCTGGGCGATGATCCGCGCGCCAATGGTGCAGGCCACGTGCTGTTTTCGGTGATGGTGGAAAAATTCGGCGCGGATTATCTGCGGGCGCTGTCCGCGCAAAAAATCATTTTTGGGCGTGATCTTGGCGTCGATCAGATGCGGGTTGCGCGTGGCGAATTTGCACTGCGTTTTCCCCAATCGCTTGCCAACATGCGCGACCTCAAAGGCTTGCCGGTGAAGTTCATCATTCCCGCCGAAGGGCTGGTCTATGTGCGCGCCGACATAGGCATCGCCAACGGCGCGCCGCGCCCCAATGCGGCAAAACTGTTTATCGAATACATGCTGTCGCCGGCCACGCAGGGCCTGCTGGCCAACCACGGCCTCATCCCAGTCATCAAGGATGCACCCGATGCCGCCAATCCCGAAACACGCGAACTGGTCAATCGCGCCAAGGCGAATCTGATGGGCACATCAAGCGCGCGAACGCAGGACGCGATGCTGGCGCTGGCGCGAGAAGTTTATAAGTAGAAATCGGCGGGCCGGTGTGCGCCCCTGCCCACGCCCTGCCCCGCCTTGCCAACTTCCGGCAAAATCATTAGATCACTAATCATATCATCCGCAGGAGGACGCCATGATTTCCCATGATGACAACGATCTGCTGTGCCGCGTCGAGAAGGACGCGCCGATGGGGGGGATTTTCAGGCAACACTGGATTCCGGCCTGCCTGTCCGAGGAAGTGGCGGAGCCCGATTGCGATCCGGTGAAAATCCGGCTGCTGGGCGAGGATCTCGTGGTGTTCCGCGACAGCGAGGGCAAGCTTGGCGTTCTCGATGAATATTGCCCGCACCGCCGGGCGTCTCTCGCCTTTGGGCGCAATGAGGAATGCGGGCTGCGCTGCCTCTATCACGGCTGGAAATTCGATGTGGATGGCAACGCCATGGAGATGTCGTCGGAGCCTGCCGGTTCGGGCTTTCTCGACAAGGTGAAGCTGAAATCCTATCCGGCGCGCGAAGCGGCGGGCTTCATCTGGACCTATATGGGGCCAGCCGAATCCATGCCGGAATTTGAGCCGCCGGTGTTCCTGCCTACGCCCGATGCGCCGGTGGCGACATCCAAGGTAATCATCAATTGCAACTGGGCGCAGATCCTGGAAGGGGCGATTGATTCAGCCCATTCCTCATCGCTGCATTCATCCGACATGCGGCCGGCGAAAGTGGAGCGCGCCTCTTCGAACAATTCCTACTGGCAGCGGCCTTCCACGGACAAGGCTCCGCGCATGGTGATTGAACGGACGCCCTTTGGTTTCCGTTACACGGCCATCCGCCGCCCGATCCAGAATGCAGCGACGCATGATTATCTGCGCACCACGCTGTTTATCGCTCCCTATACGGTGCATATCCCATCGAACAATCTGCACCACATCGCCATCCTGCATGTCCCCATGGATGATACGCATACGTATTTCTATTTCCTCGCGTTCGGCGGCGTGTCTTGCCCGGATACGGAGACATGGCGCAAGTTTCTGCATCTGCAGGTGGGCATTGATGTGGATGAACGCTTCAACAATCTGCGCACACGCGACAACAACTACAAGCAGGACCGTCAGGCCATGCGGCTGGGCAGTTTTACGGGCGTCCCCGGCATTCCCAATCAGGATATCGTGATGTGGGAGACTATGGGCGCCATCGCAGACCGGAGCATTGATCGTGTCGGCGCCAGCGATGTCGCCATTGTCGAGTTCCGCAAGCAGATGGTGGAAGCGGCCAAAGAGTTTGCTACGTCCGGGGTCGCGATTGGCCGCACGGAGCCGCACGTGCCCCATTACGTTTTACGCTCGTTCGAAGGCGTCGTTCTGAAAACTACGGAATGGAGCACGGCTGGCGTGAGCGAGGAGGAAGCTGCTATACGTGGGATGACGCTGGCGCCGGTAGAGACTGCGCACGCGGCCGAATGAGGGCGGATTCCGGGAGGGGCTTATGAAATTCCTGCGGCGAATTGGTTTTGCCTTCTTCACACTTTTGATGGCGGCTGGGGCACAAGCCCAGACCTATCCGAGCCGATCCGTAAGAATAGTCGTGCCGTTCGGCGCGGGCAGCATCACAGATAGTCTGGCGCGCATCCTTGCCGAACGCCTGACCGGAATGTGGGCGCAAAGCGTGGTGGTCGAGAACCGTCCCGGCCCGCCCGGCGCCAACAGCGTCGCCAATTCAACGCCTGATGGCTACACGTTGATGCTGACGTCGACGGGCCACGTCATCGCCAAGGCGATCAGCAAGACGATCTCGTTTGATCCGGTCACTGATTTTACCGGCGTGATCCAGGTCGCGAATGTGCCGCAGGTCTTGGCTGTGGCACAGGATCTTCCGGTAAAATCCCTCAAGGAGTTCATTGATGCGGCCCGCGCCAAACCGGGTGCATTCAATTACTCGTCTGCCGGGGTCGCCAGTTCATCATTCCTTTTGGGAGAGGTTTTGCGCCAGGCCGCAGATATCAAAATGGTGCATGTTCCCTTCAAAAGCGCCTCGGAAGCTGTCACGGCGCTCTTGCGTGGCGACGTGCAGATGTACTTCATGCCGATCCTGGACGCGGTGGAGCTGGGCGCTGCAAACAAGGTCCGTGTGATCGCAATCGGGTCTGGCAAACGCGTCAGCCAATTGCCGGATGTGCCGACGATTGCCGAGGCAGGACTTCCTTCGTTTCAATATGAGGGCTGGTTTGGTGTGCTGGCGCCCGCCCAGACTCCGCGCCCGATCATTGACCGGGTCAATACGGATATCGCCACCCTGCTGCGCTCGGACGACGTTTCCGGGCGGTTGCTGCGGCAAGGCGCTATCCCGGCCCCGAACAGCCCTGCAGAGTTTGACGCCATCATAAAAGCGGATGCGGAACGCTACACCAGGATCATCGCGGCCGCGGGAATTACTGCCAACTAA
>CAMDKB010000465.1 GCA_945901195.1 Rhizobium sp. Q54 | reverse complement strand
CAGGTAGGAAGGCGTAGCCGATGCAGCCGCCACCGCAACGACCGGCGCTACTTCGTAATAACGCATGTTGATAGCGTTGCAGGCAGTAGTACTCTGCTTCATGCTGATAGACACGCTGCCGTTTAGCGTGAACTCGCCCACAACGATCTTGAGGCATTGCTTTGCGCCGTATTGCATATTGCCTGAAAGGGTCAGTTTGGCTTTCGGCAAATAGACCACGCCATCAAACCGCGCGCTCGCGCCTGGCTTCCAAGTCTGGTCAAAATCATTGTCGGGATCCTGATAGATTGACATCGCCTTGAATGGATTGTTGGCGTTACTTCCCGGGGTCGAGATGAGTGACGCCAGATGCCCGTTGTCTGACGGCCAGGTCACGATGGGATTGTCACCGTCAGTTACCCCCGAATTCCGGCCTGCCAGAACGAAGGTGACCCGTTTGGCCGTGGTGACAGCATCATCAGCAAGCGCCAAGCCGCCGTCCTCGATGACGATGACCGTATCTTTGTCCGGCTCCGTAGCGCTGGATGTCGAGGCATTGGCGACAAGCTGCTTTGTACCGGCCGGTGTCAGCGTTCCGCAAATGTGGATTTCATTGTAATTTGAATTGGTTGTCGCAGGGAATTTGACAACCGTGGACCCCGCTGGCAGCGTTCCATTGGTCGGCGCCCATGTATAGCCAGACTTCGTGGCGCCACAAATCGGCAGGATATTCGTCTGGTATTCGGCATAGATATCCAGAACTGCGGGCTGGCCCGGCAAGGGGTTGGGACAACTTCCGGTGATCGAGCCATGGGCATAGGAGGCCGACGCCCCCAAGGTTCCGCCGTTGCACTTCATCGACCGGTTGGAACGCAGCGAGCAGCCAGTCAGTCGCACACTGGGCGAGCCATCCCAACTCATAATGTTGTCAGAATCCAGCTGCAGATCTTCGCCGAGCGTCAAGATGCAGGACGTATCACTCCAGCCTGCGACCCCAAGAACACCAGGCGTGCCGGCTACGGTCGCCCTTGCGCTGGCTTGTCGGCGAACCGCGATGTAGGGGAAGACGAACGGGGTGAACATGGTCGCCATGGTCACCCTGGCGCTATATGTCACCGAGGTGTCGGAATTGGTTGCAAAGGTCGTCGCCGCTGGCGTTCCCACCAAGGCGGCAGAAAGGATCTGGTCAACCTTTTCTTTCTTGTCCACATCAGTGCCGGACAGGTTGGCAGCCGTCAGCGCTGCCTGATCGACGGCGGCCTGCACCTTGCTGGCCATGATCAGGCCACGACCAAAGTCAACCGCAGCGCCCGTTGCCGCGATGATGGGGATGATCGCAATGGTCATCGGGATTGAGATCGAACCTTTTCGATCTCTCGCAAACTTCCACACTGTGTTGCAGCTTACTGTTTTCATCGCTCGTCTCCTATCCAACACCCCAGAGGGGGATGTCGTATTGCGGGTCCCACGAATTGCGATTACGGCGCGTAAACCTAAAACCTAACGAAGAATGAGTTAATTCATTCGTATTCCAGCCTTAACCAAACCTTTCGCAACGGAAGTCCATTGACGTGGATTAATCGTGAATGCCCGGTAACAAACAAATCGTACATTGTTGTTATCCACATGAATTCACACGTCTTTTTTTATTCAACTGTCTTATACCCGGCGTTGGTAATTGCCGTGTTGGCGCATCGCGCGCGGCTGATGTGTGCCGGATCAGACCAATCGCCGTGCGGCGTTGGGAGGCATAGGCCTTGTCAATAACGCCCCCTCATCGGCGGAGGATCGGTTTTCAAGTTGAACTCCAATGCCGTTTTCCTTATGCGAATATGGGCAGACAGGAACGAAACGCTTGTTATAAATAACGGCGCCGGGGTCAGAATGTAACAATGCCAATTCCCACCATCCTGTCGCTCTCGACCATTCCTCCGCGCTTCAAACATCTGCGTTCGACCCTGCGTTCCCTGCAACGTCAGTCCGAACCATTTCAGGAAATTCGTCTCTATATTCCCCTGAAATACCGCAGATTTCCGCAATGGGACGGCGTCTTGCCAAGGGTTCCCGCTGGCGTGGAAATTCACCGCTGCGACGTGGACTATGGGCCCGCAACCAAGGTTCTGCCGGCTGCCCGCGACCTGAAAAATCAGGACGTTCATATCGTGTTTTGCGATGACGACCGGGCTTATGGCCGCCATTGGCATGCGACGCTCAGGCGTGAAGCCCAAGCGCACCCTGGGACCTGCATTGCGGCTCTGGGGGCAATCCTGCACGATATCGATCCAACCCGATTGCCAGCTGACAGGATCCGGGGCCTCGACTTGGATCATTAATCTCAGCCCACGGTGAACTGATCAGGCTGACAATACAGCCTATAAAAAGGCCTGAAGCGATTCAAGACGGAATTATTCGGACGCACATTCAGGCGATCCAGAATGATCTGGTTCAACGGATCCCGCTTTTTTCGTGTGCTGCCCCACTCAAGCTTGCTGCTAATTTTCAGCGGCAAATATGCGGGGAGCTTACCAGTGGTGAGCCAAGTCCTTAAATTGAAGTCATGCTCATCATTTCCGAGAAAGAAGTTTTCCTGATCGAAATAGTCCATTTGAACAAGATCACTTTTACGTAACGCGATCGGTCCGCGATTCACAGTTTCGCAAAAAAAAGCAACACCTGAAGTATCGTCTACGAGAAGCCCATGCGTTTCAATTTTAGTCCCAAAGAGGCCGACACGGGCGCTCTCTACCGCACGCTTCATCAATATCCCCTGAATCTTAGGAAAACTAAATAATTCAGCCAGGGAGTGTCCACATCGCCCTGAAACGCATGACACTTTTTGGTTTCTGAGGACATCCAGAAGTTTTCGATCATAATCCTTTGTCGCGATGAATAAGTCCGGCTGCGTTTCGATGATGAAATCGTTCTCTGACAAGAGAAAACCGATATTATCGCAGGCAGTTTCAAAATAAGGGACGTCAGTGACGACGGCGGCTACCTGCACGAGAAGCATGCTTTTCAGGTCTCGCAGCGCGGCCATAAAATTCGTGAGACTATTATCAGAACAGCAGTCGAAGATTGCAATAACATTGTAGGGTAAGCATGCGTGCTGGTCATTATTTTTTACAAAATCATAAATAATTTTTTCCTGATTAAAAATCGGCAGCACAAGCGCGTAACTGGCGTTCCGATCAGCATTGAAGTCAATTAATTCATGAAGCTTCGGTGGTGAGTACCATTGAAGTTCAACCAGCGAATGGAAATGCCTTCGTGAAGCGAGGCTCGATGTTTCAAGCACAGCATTAATCTTGGAGGGTGTCATGCGGGAGGAGTATGGCATTTAACTTCTCTCGCTAAATTGACTGGGTGTTATGATTACGGGAACGGTGCCGTCGCGAGGAGTGTTGGAATTCGCTGAAGCGTCTCCAGGCGGATTGATGCTATCGCGTCATGCGGCGATGTCAATTTTTTGATCGGGCACGATTTGTTCGGACGGCTTTTCGGCGAGCGTCTTCCAGCCATCGACCTTGCGCATCGTGATCTGCCCCGACGCCAGCAAGGCCCAGAACAACATGGCG
>CAMDKB010000464.1 GCA_945901195.1 Rhizobium sp. Q54 | reverse complement strand
GCATCCGCCTTTAAGAGGATGCGCGCCTTCGTCAACAATTGCGCCGAGCGCTTGCCCGAGCGGATCAAAGCGGTAAGTTGATCACGCTCCCCGGCGCTCAACCGCACAACGTACTTCTTGACGCCAATCTCTTTCTCCGACACGAATCACCTCAATCGTTGATAACAGCGACAGTGATTCAGAGGCTCCCGCCAAAATCAACGACGGGGACCACTAGCCGATGACGCTGACACCGCCGAAGCGCTCGCGCCAGCGCGGCAGCACTTCCTTGTTGTAGACATTGTCGGGTATGCCGCCTTGCAGCGCCGTCAGGACAGAGCGGTACGCCCAGGACACGCCCTCCCGCAATTCGCCATCCGCATTATGTGATGCTGAATGCGGTGACATCAGCACTTTGGTGCCCAGTTTCCGCAACGGCGAATCCATGGGCAGCGGCTCGATCTCAAAGGCGTCGATTGCAGCGCCTGCCAGACGACCGCTCTCGATGGCGCGGGCGACCGCCGCTTCTTCGATCACCTTGCCACGCGCCGTGTTCACGACAATGGCACCGGGCTTCATCATCGCTATATGTTCATCGCGCAGCATGTATCGCGTTTCTTTCGTCAGGACGACATGGAAGGAGACCACGTCAGACTCCTTCAACAACGTCTCATAGGAAACCGATTTGACGCCCGCGAGCAGGAAATTCCCCGGCGGAATATAGGGATCATAGGCAATGATGCGAACGCGCCAAGGCGCCAGCAATTGCGAAACGCGGATCGCAATCCGGCCCAGGCCGACCAGCCCAATGGTGATGCCGGGATAATCATCCGAAAGCCGCGCGCCCAGAAAGGTCGCTTTCTGATAGGGCTCGCGCCATTTGCCCGCACGGATTTCCGCATCGCGGAACATGGTACGTTTGAGCATGGCGAGGATCATCATGACTGTTGTCTCGGCAACCCCGAAGCAATTGCTCTCGGTTGGCGCATGGGTGACCATGATGCCAAGTTCGGTGGCTGCATCCACATCCACGTCGTCGACGCCGACAGAGTATTTGGCGACAATGCGCAGCCGTTGCGAAGCCTCCAGGATGCGGCTCGAGATCGGCGTATTGCGAATCGACGTTCCCGTCAGCGCCACGGCTTCGCGCGCATGAGTAACCAGTTCATCCTCGTGGTTACTGCCGGGCAATTGCCAAGCCGGATCACCGATGAAGACTTCGCAGCCGCGGTCTTCCAGCCGCTTGATCAACTCCCGCGGCTCCTCGCGGGGCGCGAAGATAAAGACTTTCTGGCCTGAGGGTTGGCTGGTCATGTTTGCCCCGCAAGAAATGGTTGACTGGTTGGGAAACACAATGCGCAAACGCCCTGCAGGGGTCAAGGCGGCAGCTTGCGTGCAGCTTCCACCCCCGTTACCTTGAGATCAAATTGCATCCGCAGGAGGAAAAACATGAACGTCGCCGCCACAAAACTGTTTGAGGTCGTCCCGCTTTCGAAACACATCGGGGCGGAAATTCGCGGGCTCGATTTATCGCGGCCCGTAGACGAGGCGACGCGCGCCGCTGTCTATCAGGCCTGGCTGGATCATACTGTCCTCATTTTCCGCGATCAAAAGCTGACGCAGGAGGACCATTTGCGCGCCACTTCGATCTTCGGCGAGCATGCCGGAATCAGGCGCCCGCCGAAATATTTTCCCGCCGGATTTCATCGTGTGCTGCCCGGCATCATGTTCATTTCAAATATTCGAGAGAATGGCGAGCCTATCGGTGCGCTGCCCGATGGTGAGATGATGTTTCATCACGACATGATCCATCATGAAATCCCCGACAAGGCGACTTTGCTTTATTCGGTCGAGATTCCCAGTCACGGCGGCAATACATTATTCGCCAGCGGCTATTCAGCCTATGAGACGATGGAACCGGAATTGCGGGCCAAGCTGGAAGGCAAGATCGCCAAACATCATTATAACTATGGCTCCACCATCAAGGGCGATAATCGCGGCACGGAAGCATTTGCCGCCTGCAATCACCCGGTGTTTCGCACCCATGAAGAGACGGGCCGCAAGACAGTTTATGTCAATCGCCTGATGTCCACGGGGATCGAAGGCATGGACGATTCGGAAGCCATACCGCTCCTTGAAAAGGTCTTTGATCACGCCGAGAAAATGGAGTTCGTCTATTCGCATCAATGGCGCGTCGGAGATCTTGTCATTTGGGACAACCGGTGTTCGACTCATGCGCGTGAAGATTTTCCCGCTGACCAGAGGCGCCTCATGTTGCGCACCACGGTGAAGGCTGGCGTGCGGCCGTATCTTTAAGACACCAAGAGGGCAGGGCAGATGAAGATCACACGCATCGAGCCCATGCTCGTTGGCTTCCCCTACGATCATGGCGGGCCGAAAATCGCTGACATGACCGGCGCCGTGCGCAGCACGATGGACGCGCTCTATGTGAAAGTCGAAACCGATGAGGGCATAACCGGCTGGGGCGAAGCCTTCGGCTTTGGCGGCTGCGCGTTGACGCACGCAGCCTATGAACGGCTCGTCACGCCCATCGCACTGGGCATGGACGCCATCAACATTGAAGCCACGATGGCTGAATTGCATCGCCGGGTGCTCAATCTGGGTCGCAATGGCGCAGCCATCTTTGCGTTGTCGGGTATTGATGTGGCGCTGTGGGATATTCGCGGCAAGATTGCAGGCAAGCCCGTCCACAAATTGCTGAACCCGAATTCCCGCGACGCAGTGCCGGCCTATGCCAGTCTGCTCCGCCTCAACGAAGCTCCGTTGGTGGCCAAAGTCAGCGAACAGGCGCTGAAGCGCGGCTATCTGCATATCAAATTGCATGAACGGACAGTTGAATGCGTCGCTGCAGCGCGCGATGTGATCGGCCCAAACGCTGATCTGATGCTCGACACAAATTGCCAGTGGACACCTGCCATGGCGCTGGAAATGGCACTTAATTTCGAGACCTATAATCTCGCCTGGCTGGAGGAACCCATCAATCCGCCGGATGATTACAAATCCCTGGCTGCATTGCGTCGCGCGCAAAAAACGCCTATCGCAGCCGGCGAAAATCTTGGCAATTTTTTCGACGTGCAGAACATCATTGACGCAGGCGCGGTCGACATTGTGCAGCCAGACGCCATCAAGATCGGCGGCATCACGGAATTGTGGAAAGCCATGGCCTACGCGCATGAAAAAGGCGTCCGTGCGGAGCCACATTCCCCGCTCTACGGCCCTGGCTGGATTGCCAGCGTGCACGTCGTTGCCGCCATGCAGGAGGATACGCTTGCCGAGTTTTATTACGCGGATCTGGAAGCCTGTCCCCTGGGCGACATGATCTATCCGAAAAACGGCGTCATGGCCGTGCCGCAAGGTCCCGGATTGGGGATGGATGTGGATGAGAAAGTGATCGCAAAATACCGGCGTATGTAGGCCGAACTGTGATCCCGGACGGCGAAGCCGATCCGGGAACCCGCCAATTCAACTCCGAAGTGCAACAGCGATGCATAGATGATATGATGGAGTTAAGGGCTGGGGAAACGGACAGGGTCAAGGGCGCAAGTCGCCAGCGGCGAT
>CAMDKB010000463.1 GCA_945901195.1 Rhizobium sp. Q54 | reverse complement strand
GCCCAAATGCCTATCAGGGAAAGAGGGTAGGAACGCGAGATCATGAACCAGCAAAACGATGTTATCGGGGCCATCGGCAACACTCCTCTCATCAAATTGAAGGCCGCTTCGGCAGCAACCGGCTGCACGATTCTGGGCAAGGCCGAATTCATGAACCCCGGCGGTTCCGTGAAGGATCGCGCGGGCCTGGCCATCATCAAGGACGCCATGGCTCGGGGCCAGTTGAAACCAGGCGGCATGATCGTCGAGGGAACGGCGGGCAATACAGGCATTGGGATCGCGCTGGTCGCCAATACGCTGGGCTTTCGTACAGTGATCGTAATTCCGGAAACCCAGAGCCAGGAAAAGAAGGACATGCTGCGCCTGCAGGGCGCCGAACTGATTGAGGTTCCCGCTGTCCCCTATTCCAACCCGAACAATTACGTGAAGGTCTCCGGCCGGCTGGCCGAGCGGCTCGCCAAAGAGCATCCGCAAGGCGCGATCTGGGCCAACCAGTTCGATAATGTCGCCAACCGCCAGGGCCATATCGACACGACCGGACCGGAAATCTGGGATCAAACCGACGGCAAGGTCGATGGCTTTACCTGTGCCGTTGGCACCGGCGGCACGCTGGCCGGTGTTGGGATGGCGCTGAAAGCTAAAAATCCCAACGTGAAAATTGCCCTGTCCGATCCCATGGGCGCCGCGCTTTACAGCTATTACACCAGCGGTTCACTGAAGTTGGAAGGATCCTCCATCACCGAGGGCATCGGCCAGGGGCGCATCACCGCTAATCTGGTAGACGCGCCGATCGATATGGCCTTCCAGATTACGGATGAGGAAGCGCTGCCCATCGTGTTCGATCTGGCTGAAAACGAAGGCCTGTTGCTGGGCGGCTCTTCGGGGATCAATGTCGCCGGCGCAATCCGTCTCGCCAAAGCGCTCGGACCCGGACATACGATAGTGACTATTCTCTGCGACGGTGGCGCGCGTTATGCCTCAAAACTGTTCGATCCCGGATTCCTGCGCAGTAAAAACCTCCCTGTTCCCAGCTGGATGGACAAAAAGAGCGCAATAGACGCTGGACTGGTCTAACCTGATCGTCCCTACCTCTATCGCATTGTGATTCCCGATGAATTTGCGCTCACGCTGAGCTGCCTTGTCAAACGGCGTCTGCGGGACCACATTTTAGTTGACGTGGCGCAACCAGACTTTGAACGAAGCTGGATGTCGATCGTTATCATTTCGGGAGTGAATGCATATGAGCATGACAATGAATTCCACTGCGGCCACTTCCGTCCCGATGTTGAAGCGCCTGCGCAATCTTGCTGCCGTCGCATGTGTTGCGCTGGGCCTCTCGGGTTGTGGATACAACAACATCCCGACGCTTGAGGAGACAGCCAAGGCGAAATGGGGCGAAGTGCAGAACCAGTACCAGCGGCGCGCGGACCTCATCCCCAATCTTGTGGCCACCGTGCAAGGCTACGCCAAGCAGGAAAAAGAGGTGCTCATCGCTGTCATTGAAGCGCGCGCCAAGGCGACGTCCATGAGGATCGACGCTTCGCAACTCACAGACCCTGACAAGCTCAAGCAATTTCAGGATGCGCAGAACCAGTTGTCGGGTGCGCTCGGACGCCTGCTCGTGGTCAGCGAGAATTATCCCGACCTCAAGTCGAACCAGAATTTTCTCGCCCTTCAATCGCAGCTTGAAGGAACCGAAAATCGTATTAGCGTTTCACGCCGTGACTACATCGAGGCGGTACGCGTCTATAATACGGAGCTGAAGACCTTTCCTGGCCTGCTTTGGGCGGCAACGTTCTTCCGTGGCAACAAGCCCATGGCCGAATTCACAGCGACCGAGGGCGCAAGCACTCCGCCAGCAGTTAAATTCTGAGCCGCGTCATGGCGGCGCCAGTTCAGGACATGCGCCCCTGTTTACATAGACGGCTGGCAGTTATCGGCTGCGCGGTTTTGCTCTGCGTCATGGGCATTGCCGCCAGCCTTGCCGCGCCAACTTTCCCTGCGCTGACCGGTCGGATCGTCGATCAGGCCGGGATCATGGATGAACAAACCAAAGCTGCTATCGAGCCAAAACTTCAGACGCTCGAAGTCAAGTCCGGCATTCAGTTTGTAGTAGCGACGATCAAATCGCTCGAAGGCGGCGATATCGAGACGTATGCCAACCAGCTCTTTCGCGCCTGGAAGCTGGGCGAAGCCAAGAACAACAACGGCGTCTTGCTGATTGTCGCGCCCAATGAGCGCAAACTGCGCATCGAAGTCGGATACGGTCTTGAAGGAACCCTCACCGACGCATTGTCCAAAATTGTGATCGCCAACGCGATAGCACCGCGATTCAAGGCCGGCGATTTCGGCGGCGGTGTTGCGCGCGGTGTCGACGACGTCATCACGATACTGACGACCGATGCATCTGAATGGGCCAAGCGACCGCAGATACGTGCTGAGGACAACAGCAGTCAGCTCGATCCGGCGGTTATTTTTATCGCCATCTTCCTCCTCATCTTTGTCATCTCCATGATGAACCGCAATGGCGGGGCACAGAGCGGACGCTGGGTGCAGCGGGGCAAAAAACGAGTATTCATCCCCAATAGCACTGTTTCCGCTTCCAAAGGCTATTGGACCGGCGGTTCATCAAGTTCAGGTTGGAGCAGTGGAAGTTCATCAGGTGGAAGTTGGGGCGGCGGAAGTTCCAGCGGTGGCTTTTCCGGCGGTGGAGGCTCCTCCGGTGGCGGCGGCGCTTCGGGAGATTGGTAATGGAGTTGGTTGAGGCCGATCAGGAACGCATCGCCATTGCAGTGGCCCAAGCCGAGCAGTTGAGCTCCGCTGAAATCGTTTGCGTGCTGGCGCGATCGTCATCAGATTATGCAATGATCCCACTGGTCTGGGCCGCAAGCACCGCCCTGGTCGTCCCCGCCCCGCTGATCGCATTCACCGAATTGTCTGCCCACCGGATTTACCTGTTACAGATTGTGGTCTTCGCCATTGCTTCCATCATTCTGTCGTTGCCTGCCCTGCGTTTCAATCTTGTCCCGCGCCGCCTGAAACGGGCGCGCGCCTATGACATGGCGTTGCGGCAATTTCGAATGCGTGAAGTTGCAAGCACAGGAGGGCGAACCGGCGTCCTCATTTTTGTATCAATGGCGGAACGATATGCCCGTATTGTTGTCGATGATGCCGTCGCGGCTGTCATCGAGCAATCGCAATGGCAACTGGCGGTGGATGAACTTGTCGACGGCATGCGTGAAGGGCGCATCGCCGATGGTTATGTCGCCGCCATCAAACGCTGCGGTGATTTGCTCGCTGCGCATTTTCAGCTTGTGGCGGACGACAAGGATGAATTGCCAAACCGCATTATTCTGCTCTGAACCCTTTTATTTCAGCCGCGTGCGGCAGCGCACATCCTTCCGCACGTCTCTCCCCTAATTTCAAATCATCGCCGGTGAGCAAGACGCCCCGGCCAATTGAAACAGGAGAGAGAACATGAACACCTTCGCGAAAAAGACACTGACCGCCACCTTCGCCGCCCTCACCCTGGGCATCACCCTCGCCGCGTCATCAGCTCCTGCT
>CAMDKB010000462.1 GCA_945901195.1 Rhizobium sp. Q54 | reverse complement strand
AAATCCGCGCGCAGGGGAATAGGCAAAGACATGACGAACCTCCTCGTTCGCCACGAATGAATCAGACACCGACTGATTTGGATAGCCAGAACGAGTCACGCATCAAGGGAGATGGTATTAGCCTGCAAGACTCAGGCTTCCGGCGAAACGCCGGGCTTGCCCTCAATAATCGCAGGCAGGCCGACACGATCCAGCTCTGTTGCAATCGTTTTCGTCCAGGTGCGCACATAGCCGCGCAACACGAACGAACTGTTCGCGGGCGAACCATCGGCCTTTTTATTCGACACGAATGTCGAGAAGGGCACGCCGTTCAGTTCCACCTGCTCATAGGCCATTTCATTGAGCTTTGGCACGACAACGTCGCCGGCATGACGCACTTGCTTGAAATAGGACGCGTAAGTGGCCGGATCCCATTCGAAGAAGGTGGTGTCGTTGATGAAGTTCTTCACCAGAAAATACGTCGCGTCAGAAATGAACGGAGCCGTCTCTGCAATCTCGTCCAATGAGGCGATGGAAGAGCCCAGAATATGCATGACGATGAAATTATAGCGGCCTTCTTTCACAGCATCGAGAAAGCCCACATCCTTAAGCGCCTGCAATGTCGCGCCAAGCTGGCCTGCACGCACGTCGATGACAGAAACCTTGGGACCCGAAGTCTCAAGCGTATCGAGGATTTTCATCTGATCGGGTGTCGAGGTGATGTCCACCACTTCGGTCTGGCCGGGATGAAAGCGCATCAGCGTGCCACGCGGAAATTCCGTATCGAACGCCCGCGCCAGAATGTTATTGGCAGCCAGATAATCCAGAAGCGCCCGCGAGACCGTGGTTTTGCCCACGCCGCCCTTGTCGGCACCCACCAGAATGACTGTCGGCTTCATATCTTCACTCCTACGCCCGGCCGCCCGGAAACCGGGTCAAATTCGCCCATTCGCGCCCCTTATAGCATAAGGGGCGGGCATGGCAGCGCTTGTAAACGATTTGTTAGGAAACATGGTTAGCGCGCTTCAGACACGGCCAAGCCGCCATTTGCGGTGCAGCGATGCTTTGCCATATTATCCCGCCGAAATATCAAGGTAATCACGCACCATGCTGCCAGACATTCGTGAATATGACCGGCTCTACAGGGACTTTCGCTGGCAGATTCCTGACCGGTTCAACATAGCCGAAGTCTGCTGCGATCGCTGGGCGAGAACGACGCCGGATCAGCCCGCCATCATCGATGTACGTGGCGACACTATGGCCGCAGTTTCGTTCCAGCAATTGCACCGCAGGGCCAACCGCTTCGCAAACACACTCAAAGCCCGTGGAATTCAAGCCGGCGACCGTGTCGGCATCATGTTGCCGCAAGGCAGCGATGTCGCAGCGGCGCATATGGGATGTTACAAACTTGGTGCGATTGCTGTGCCGCTGGCGATTCTATTCGGCGTGGACGCTGTCGAGTACCGGCTTAAGGATGCAGGGATCAAGGTTCTTCTGACGAATGCCGAAGGCGTGGCAAAGTTGCGCCGTATCGCAACGTTGCCGGCAACGCTGCTAACGGTCCTGTCTGCCGACGGTGCGGACAGCGATATACTCGATCTCGAACGGGAACTGGCAGACGCGTCTGATCAGTCCGCCACGATGGACACCGGCCCCAACGATCCCGCAATGATGGTCTATACGTCCGGCACGACAGGTTCGCCCAAGGGCGCATTGCACGGGCATCGTGTCCTGCTGGGCCATCTACCCGGCACGCAATTCACGCACGATTTTCTCCCCCAACCCGGTGATCGCATGTGGACTCCGGCCGACTGGGCCTGGGCCGGCGGCCTTTTGAACATCCTCCTTCCCGGACTTTACTTCGGCCTGCCAGTCGTCGCCCGCAAGTTCGAGCGGTTCGATGCAGAAGCTGCTTTTGAATTGATGGCGCGGGCTGGGGTTCGCAACGCCTTTATCCCACCGACTGCCCTGCGCATGTTGCGTTCGATTCCAAATCCCCGCGAAAAATTCAAGCTGCAGATGCGCTCCATCGCTTCGGGTGGCGAAGCGCTTGGCGCTGAAGTCTTCGAATGGGGCCGGAGCGCTTTTGGTCTGGTCATCAACGAATTCTATGGCCAGACAGAATGCAATCAGGTGCTGGGTTCCTGCGCCGCCGTCGGCCTGAATCGGGCCGGCGCTATCGGAAAGCCTGTGCCCGGGCATCGCGTCGCAATCATCGACGCCGAAGGCAAGCCCTGCCAACCCGGCGAGACCGGGCAGATCGCGATGCTGCGGCCTGATCCGATCATGTTCCTTGGCTATTGGGATCGCCCGGACGCCACACGCGAAAAATTCATTGGCGACTGTATGACGACAGGCGATCAAGGCGTGATGGATGAAGACGGTTTTTTCAGTTTCATCGGCCGGGATGATGATGTCATCACATCAGCGGGCTATCGCATCGGACCCGTGGAAATCGAGGATTGCCTGATCTGTCATCCCGCCGTGGCGAATGCCGCAGCGGTAGGCAAGCCGGATGCGCTACGCACCGAGATCGTCAAGGCGTTCATCCAACTGCGCCCCGGCTATGCCCCTAGCGACGAACTGGCGGCAGAAATTTCAACCTTCGTTCGCACGCGATTGTCCGCACATGAATATCCCCGCGAGATCGCGTTCATCGACGACATGCCGCTGACAACAACGGGCAAGATCATCCGCCGGGAGCTCCGCTTGCGGAGCTGAAAGGATGGTTGGGAATCCAGGCTTCCGCCCGCGCAATCCTTTATCGCGCATGCCGCCCAAGGATCGCGTAGTATGCGTTCTTGGCAACAGTACGGATACGTCTGCGCGCCTTCTCTTTCGCCACCGCAAGAGCAAATCCACGGGGCGATGTACCCAGCGTCGCCACACACAGATCGCCCATTTCCAGACGCTCATGCCAGATATGGTAAATCATGGGATGATTTGGAATCGCGCAGGAATTGATGAGTTCGTGGGTGCCTGAAGTCATCATGTCGATAGTCATATCGATCGAAAACAGCACACCCGGCGAATAGCGCGCGTATTTTTCATCGTAAGCTGTCTTCCAGTAGAACGCTGTATCGCTGGTGGACAGCACGATACCCATCGCGATCGGTTGATCATCGAGTTCCAGCGCATCAATGCGACATGCGCCTTGTCGAGCGAAAAAACGCGACATGGAACGCACGAATGTCGCGGTGGAGGGGTCCGACAAAAGCGCGCTCTGCTGACCGCCTTTCCAACCCGAAGCTTCCAGCGACAGAAAACGCTCCATCGCCGCGCGAACATCTTCGGGGCTGGAGGCCGATGAGTATGTTAGGTTCCCCAGGTCTTCCAGCCTGCGGCGTTGTCTTCGCAATTCCTTGCGCTTTTTCGGAGAGATGAATGTACGCAGAAATGTTTCTGGATCGTCCCGATTGGTCACAACCGCCCGATAGCACCGGTCTAATACCAGTTCCCGCTGATCAGCATTGGTGGGCCCAATCTCGCAAGCCGATGGACATGATACGCCATGGCTGCTCGACGAGTTTGTTCCAAGCGTCGCAGCAATGGTCGAGGATGTCGTCGTAGGATTTGAAGACGCGGTTCGACA
>CAMDKB010000461.1 GCA_945901195.1 Rhizobium sp. Q54 | reverse complement strand
TGATCCTGCGTTCATGATGATGGGCTGCGAACCGCCATAGGGCTTGGGTTTGGCGCGCACGCCCTTGTGCTGAAGGAACTTGCCATTGAAGTCCCAGTCCGATTCTGGCCCCCAGGCCTTCTTGATGACTTCGATCCATTCGGCTGCATGATTGTAGCGATTATCGTGATCGCGCTGGTCGATGCCGAACATGTCGAACTCGCCCTCATTCCAGCCACAGACGATATTCAACCCGAAACGGCCACGGCCGATATGATCTGCCGTCACCATCTCCTTGGCCGCCATGATCGCATTGAACATCGGGGCATGCACGGTGCCGAACACCGTGATGCGTTTTGTCGAGGCGAGCAGTCCGCAGGCCCAGGTGATCGTCTCGTAAGTTGCGCCCTGATAGTCGGTATCGCCGCCATACCCTTTCCAGCGGCCGATTGGCAGCATGAAATCAATGCCGATCTCGTCAGCCATCTGCGCGAGTGTGAGACAATCCTCCCAATCGCCGCTCCAGCGTTCCTCGACAAGGGTCACGGCGCGCCCGGAAGAACAATTGGCGCCGAACAATCCGATGTTGAGGCCGTTCTGGCCGCGCATGTTGACGCGCTGTTCCCTGGTGACTTCAGCCATGTTGTTTCCTCCGTTCCGGTGAGCCTAATCCCCGCAGCAAGCATCCCGCAATTGGCAAACCGTCACAGGCGGAACGGCTCAGGCATTGGATGGCGACAACGGCTCCCGTCCGCGAATGACGTCGGACGCCTTGTCAGCCATCATGAGGATACAGGCGTTGATATGCGCGCCGACCATATCCGGCATGGCCGAACCGTCGACAACGCGCAGGTTCTCGATCCCCTTCACGGTCAGATCAGGGTTCAGGACGGCGTCCGCGCCAGTGCCCAACTTGCAGGTTCCGGCCGGATGGTGGGCGGTAATCGCCGTCCGGCGGATGAAGCCGTCGATCTCTTCATCCGTGCGCACTTTCGCGCCGGGTGAAAGCTCATCGCCCCGATAGGGATCGAGCGCAGCCTGTGCGGCAACCTCGCGGGCGATCTTGAAGCCGAGCCGCAGTTTGGGCAGATCGTTTGGCGAGGAGAAGAAGTTGTAGAATATCTTCGGCGTATCGGAAGGATCTGTAGAGCGCAACGTGACCTCGCCCCGGCTTTCGGGATGCAACAGGCAGGGCCGGATGCCATAGGCGTCGTCATAGGGCTTTCTGATGCCGGGAAACCAGATCGGCGCCTTGGTCGGCACACCCCGGAACATGTATTCGATGTCGGGCACATCCTGCGTTGGATCGGTCTTGATGAAGGCGTGCAAGCCGCCGGGCACAACAGTGCCGCGCCCGGTGCCGAAGAAATAGGCTTCGATCATTGCCCAGGCGATGCGATCAAAGCGCATGGTGTCCCGAAAGGGCGATACATTCTGCGGTCGCGAAATCATCATCAGAACAGCCAGATGATCCTGCAGGTTTTTTCCGACCGGCAAATCGACGAGCGTCTTGATGCCCATCTCATTGAGGTGAGCGGCGGGGCCGATACCCGACAACATCAGCAATTGCGGCGTGTTGAATGTGCCCGCCGAAAGGATGACTTCACGATCAGCATAGGCGTCGACGCCCATGTTGTTGTTGACGAACGTGATGCCGCGCGCCTTTTTCCCCTCCATGATGATGCGCGTCGTCAGAGCGTTGGTTTCAACGGTCAGGTTGGGGCGGCCCTCGGCCGGGCGCAGGAATGCGTTGGACGAGGAAGAGCGGCGGCCATTCTTGATGGTGTACTGGCTGCGGCCGAAACCCTCGCCTTGCTGGCCGTTATAATCTTCCGTGACGGGAATGCCGGCCTGATGGGCGGCATCGCGCCAGGCTTCGAAAATAGGGTCTTCCGTTCGCGCAAATTCGGTGCCGATGGGCCCATCCTTGCCACGATAGACGTCCTCGCCGTCGGCCCAGGTTTCGCAGCGTTTGAAATACGGCAGGCACTCGGCATAGGACCAGGAGGACGCGCCGTTGCGCGACCAGCGGTCATAATCGCCACGATGGCCGCGTGTGTAAGCCATCACGTTGACAGAAGACGAACCGCCCAAAACCTTTCCGCGCGAGGCTTCAATCCGGCGGCCGTTGAGGTTCGGCTCGGGCTCGGTATGGTAGCCCCAGTCGAACATGTTCAGCTCATGCATCTTGCCCATGCCGAGAGGAATGTGGATGAGCGGATGGCGGTCGCGCGGACCGGCCTCGATCAGGAGAACCTGGACTTCAGGGTCCTCAGTCAGCCGCGAGGCGAGTACACAGCCCGCCGAGCCGGCGCCAACGATGATGTAATCGTAATTCCTGCCCGCCATGTTTCGCCCCCGTGATTTTTGTTGAAGCAGGGGTACTATGGGTTGGGTTTGCTGTCATCCATGAAAATCGGGGAGATATATCCGAAAGGATCTAACCCAGTTGCAAGTTGATGGCTTTTACAACGGGGGACCAGCGCGCTCGCTCATCGGCCAGAAATTTCTGAGCCTTAGCGGGCGTATCGTCTTCTGATGGCTCGATACCGGATTCAATCAGTTAATTCTTGAACTCTTCCTGCTTCATGACTTCGCGATGCGCCTGTTCTATCTGTGCCAGAATGGCGGGCGGCGTGCCAGCGGGTGCAAAGAGGCCGGTGAAATTCAACGCGATCATGCCTTTCAATCCGGTCTCTTCGGCCGAAGGAATGTTGGGCGCGCCCCGCATACGCTTTGCGGTGGTCACTGCGAGGATGCGGATCTTGTCCTGATTGTGCAGAGCGATAATCTGACCGGTGACATTTGGAAGCGACAGCGGAATCTGTCCACCCACCAGGTCAATCAACGCCTGGCCGCTGCCCTTGTAGGGCACATGAGGAAGGTCCTGCACGCCAATCAATGACTTGAACAATTCTGCGCCCAGATGCACGGCTGAGCCGGTTCCGGCTGAACCATACGACAGCTTGCCCGGATTGGCTTTTATGTACGCGATCAATTCGTCCAGCGTCTTGACCGGCACGGAAGGATGCACTGCTATAGCGAGCCCGTTGAGCGTCGAGATGCAAATGGGATCGAAGTCTTTCTGTGCATCGTAGTTAAGCCTCTTCGATGCAATGGGAATGATGATGTTGGGACCGCCGCCACCCAGAAAAAGCGTGTATCCGTCAGCCTGCGCACGCGCTGCAGTCGCAGCGCCGATCACACCGCCTGCACCGCCGATATTCTCGATCACCATGCCCCCAAGCAAAGGCTTCACGCGCTCGATGAATGGCCGTGCAAACGCATCATAAACGCCGCCCGGTGCAAAGGGCACGATCAGCTTGATGGCCCGTTCGGGATATTTGCCCTGTGCACGCAGGGCTGATGACGCGAGCGTCGCAGCTGCGGCAAGCGAAGTGAATTGGCGGCGGGTGACAGGAAAGGTCATGGTATTCACTTCGTATTGTCGTTCCGGATCGTAGCAGCTTAACCTGCCTTCGGCGCGGTTTGAATACCTTTCGACTGCAAGCTATAGCCGAATTCGGCCACCGATGCGTCATCCAAACTTACGAATCTGGCTCCCGGACGGGGCGGGTAGATCGAACGGCCATGCAACAT
>CAMDKB010000460.1 GCA_945901195.1 Rhizobium sp. Q54 | reverse complement strand
ACCGTTGGATAAACCAAAATAATCAATCAAAAGAGGCTTATTGTGTTGTTCCGTGATTCCCATGAATCGCTTTATTTGCTACATAATTGTCGATGATGCCGACCCCCACAAATGCGCAGATTGATGTTGCGGCCCTTCAGGCTTTGTTGGCTGAAAAGGAAGCGGCGATTGCCGGTTTCATGGCGCAATTGCGCGGCCGTGATTTTCTCATCGAGAAGCTGAGACATCAACTCGCCGGAATGCGCCGCCATCGGTTTGGCTCGTCGTCTGAGGCCCTTGATCAGCTTGAACTGACGCTGGAAGAAGAAGAGATAGCGCGCGCTGCCGAAACGCCATTCGAAGATGTTGTTGGAGAAGCATCCGAGCCAGACGGGGAAAAGAAGCGCCCCAAACGCAAGCCCTTGCCCAGCCATCTGCCGCGCAACCAGACGGTGCTTTCTCCCGGTGATGCCTGCGGTGCCTGTGGTGGCCGGTTGAAGCATCTGGGCGAGGATGTCACCGAAGAACTCGAATATATTCCCGGCCGCTTCGTCGTCAACCGGATCGTCCGCCCGCGTATGGCCTGCGCCTGTTGCGAGAAGATCCAGCAGGCACCCTTGCCGTCAAGACCAATTGAACGCGGGCGCCCCGGCCCGGGGCTGCTGGCACATGTGCTGGTCAGTAAATACCTTGAACTGTCGCTTTGTATTCCTCAAGTGTACCTTCAAGCCGGTTATTTGAAGCGTATTTGGGTATGTCGGGCTTGATTATGTGCCATGAGAAATTTCCCGCGCTATCGAACATCAACACGCCGGCTGAATTCTGGCCATTTGGATAGAACTTGGCGCCGTTCGCATTGGTATTGGTCGCAAGAACGTAATTCCATGTGCCGACCAACCTATCTCTCTTGACAGGCTCCGCCATGGCCGAATTAATGGCGAAGGATGCAATTGCTCCGAAAAGTAGAACGAATTTTTTGATCATAAAACGCTCTCCCCTTTAGTTGCCTTGACACCAATTAAACTGAAGGAAAACCTTCGAACGCGCAATGGCCAGTTTGTGCCGCTCGGAAGAGAGCCGTCCCGATCTACACCGACATTCGCCTGACGCGTTGTTTGTTGCACTGCGAAATGTAGCGACTGGCGTATCGCTAATATTGCCCCATCGCAGCATGATGCCCACCGACTGCAAGCCCTGAAAGGCCTCACGTTATACGAGTTCGTTTGCAAAATATGGACAGAACAGCCGAACCGATTCAAACGCAATCCGACACACCTCATTCCGGGACCGAACATCGAGGAGGATCGGTACACTTTTCAGGGGCAAACCAGTGCTCCAATTTCGCGGATCGGTGGTAACTTCGGACGCTGGATTGCTCGCGTTTCGGGAACTCGATCACGCGCTTGGTATTTCCGCGATGACGGGCGGAATGGCACAATGGCCGCCTTATTGGCGGCGATGGCGCTCTTGCCGCTGTTGCCGCTGTTGGACTCAACAGCGCGTTCTGGTCTGTGGGCTTTGTCACGTTATGGAATCGAGAACGCAAAAAGCCGCAATTCGTATTTTCTCCCGCAGCCGCGACTGCCTTACGCCACCTGACTACAGCCTCCACGCACCGGGCCCGGACGCGACCTCAAGCGCCTATCGCGGCCCATAATCCGCTCATTCCGCAGGGTCGCGAACAAGTCGCCACCTTCATGATCGAGATCGACAACCCGGAGCGGCGCAAGCGGTTGCTGATGAATCTGGTCGGAATCGCGGGAACAGCGCCAGCGATCCCGCTGCAGCAGCCCCGGCTATTGTGAAGGTGCGACGTGTGAGCATGATTTCCACCCTCGATCCGGATCAGTAAACAGCCCCACGCACAACTCGGCAAGCACGACACTTGCGCCTTGAAACGGAAAGGGTCAGGATCGGCCAACGCCGCAGGCTCCGGCCACGCAGACGGCGACAAGGAGGAGCTCCAATGCCGAATCTTGCCCGGGCGGCCACAGCCGTGTTGACCGCATGGCTCGCATTCTTCAATCCTTCCTTCGCTGCGGATTATCCAACTGGCCCGGTGAAGATCGTCGTTCCCTTTCCACCTGGAGGCAGCAGCGATCTCGTGGCGCGGCTCGTCGGGGGGTATCTGGGTTCGCTCTGGAAGCAGCCGGTCATCGTGGAAAATAGACCGGGCGGCAACGGCATGCTGGCGCCGACCTCGGTATCGAAAGCGCCTGCGGACGGGTACACGCTGCTTCTCGCGCCGCCGTCCGTTGCCTCAGTCTTCGCCACCATGAATACGCCGCCGATCGATCCGCAGAAGGACCTCTCCCCTATCGCACAACTCGTCGAGAGCCCGCTCGTCGTTCTGGTAAGCGGCAAAACTCCGTTCAAGACTCTGCGTGAACTCGTTGCCCATGCGAAGGCCAACCCGGGCAAACTCAATTCAGGGTCGTACGCGATGGGTTCGCGCCTCAATAGCGGTCGGCTGAATGTGGCCGGCAACATCGAATTGAGGGATGTCGGCTACCGCGGCGAGGCGCTTATGATTGCGGCTGTGGCCGCAGGCGAAATCGAGGTCGGTGTCGCTTCTCCCGTCGGACTGGCCGAGTTCCTGTCGAAAGGCCAGTTGCGCATTCTCGCGGTCAGTTCCGAGCAACGTATCCCTGGCTTTCCCGACGTGCCAACCGCACGCGAAGCCGGAGTGCCTGCCTTCAATCCAACCGCCTGGTTCGGGCTGTTTGCCCCCCCCAATACCCCTCTCGATATTCGCCGCTTCATTTCCGCAGGCGTGGCTGAATGGGCGAAGACGAAGGAAGCGACGGACAAGCTGGAAGTTGTTGGCTTCGTTCCCAAAGCATCGACGCCCGAGCAGATGGGTGCTTTTCTCGCAGCTGAGACACAGTCGGCCAACGAGATCGGAAAGTTGATCGGAATCCAGAAGCAGTAACATCGCGACATAACCAAGAGGGAGAAAAGCATGCGCCTCGCAATGTCGGTAATGGGCCGCCTCTGCACTATTCTCCTTAGAGCTGGCTCGGCGAATCTGGACAGGCCGGTAAGTGGATTTTCGGTGCTGTCAGATTAACGCGAAGGCGCCGATTTTCAGGTGTTGTCAGACAAACCAAAAAAGTCTCAAAATTCGCCGCGGAGGGCAATCCTCAGGCCGCACAAAGTTGACGCCATTCGTTGATGGCGGCGTCGCGGCGAGCCTTGAAAGTTTGGCGTGAGGTGAGGTGACGCTCCTGGTTGAAGTGGTTGTGGATCGAGCCGTGAATCGCAGCGAATTTCTGTAAACTTCGCAACCGCCGGAAACGAAGCATGGCCCGTTCCCTTCGTCGAAATGGCTGGTGACTGTTCTCGGCCCGGTTGTTGAGCCACTTTCTAATAATTCGACCGTCCACACCCACCAACTGCTTGAGAGCGGCCCCGTAGGATGCCAGGCGGTCAGTCACAATCGTCTCGGGTGGACCATGCCTTCGAAGCGATTTCCTGAGGAATTTCAACGCGGCCTTGCGATCACGGGTCTTGGTGTCGAAGCTTTCGTGAACCGCCCCGGGTTTACCGGAGGGCAAAACTCTCGGAGAATTGCCCATTATGGAACAGACACAAAAGAAGAAGAC
>CAMDKB010000459.1 GCA_945901195.1 Rhizobium sp. Q54 | reverse complement strand
GCCAGATCATCAGCGGCTCGTTCATGGATTATTTCATGCCGCGCGCGTTCGATCTTCCGCCCTTGACCTTGCTGGACCGCCCGGTGCCATCTCCGACCAATCCGCTGGGTGCAAAGGGCGTTGGCGAAGCCGGGGCGACAGGCGCTGTGCCGACCATTACCAATGCGGTCGTTGATGCACTGCGGCCCCTTGGTATCAACAATGTCGATCTGCCCTATTCGCCCCATCGCATCTGGCAAGCCATCCGTCAGGCCGGTGGCATGAAATCGGTCTAGGAGTTGATGGATATGACCACTGCGCTGGGGGATTTATCCGGCAAATGTGCGCTCGTCACCGGTGGCAGCAATGGCATCGGCGCGGCGACCGTGCGGATGCTGGCGCAAGCCGGCGCCCGCGTCATGATCGGTTACAACAGCAACGAGGAGCGTGCGCGCAAGCTCCTCTCTGAATTGCCGGGCAAGGGCCATGCAATTCAGAAGATCGAACTGGAAGACAGCGCCTCCACGGCCAACACAGGGAAAGCTGCGCGCGATGTCTTCGGACGGCTGGATGTGCTGGTAAATTCCGCCGGATTTACAAGGCCGATTCCCCATGGGAATCTGGATGCGCTTGATGACGCTTTCCTGGACAAGATGCTGATTGCCAATGTGCGCGGGCCATTTTCGATGGTGCGCGCCTGCGCGCCATTGATGAAGGAAACAGGCAATGCGGTGATCATCAACGTATCGTCGATCTCCGGCTTCACCGGATCGGGAAGTTCGATTGCTTACGTCGCCTCGAAAGCAGCAATCGACAATATATCGCTGGCGCTGGCGCGCGTCCTGGGTCCGGCAATCCGGGTGATGTGTGTTTCACCGGGCGCGGTCGCGACGGATTTTGTTGCGGGGCGTGGCAGGCCGGAATTGGAAAAGCTTGCTGGAGCCGCGCCTCTCAAGCGCGTCATCGAGCCCGAAGACGTTGCGCTTGCCATCATGGCCTGCATCACACATCTGCCGATGTCGACAGGCGGGCGCATAATTGTCGATGGTGGCCGGTTCCTGGTTTAGCGCGAAGGCACGCAGACGCGCCGAATGTTTCCATTGATCCAGGACAATCGACCCTCTGGGTACAAGTACAAAACAACAGAGCACATTGCGGTTCAAAAAACCGCAATGTGCTCTGGTCATTGCAACGCCCCTCACCCTGCAGCGATTGCGCGCCCGAAGTGAGGGAAAATAAAAGTTATTGCCAGGAAGGCGCAGGCCATTTCACCTTGCCGGTGGACAGATTCGGCGGCCAGACAACAATAACATTACCATCCTGATTTTGCGTGATGAGCGTGCGGGTGTCCGGCTGACCTTTCTCGTCGAATGTGACCGGTCCCGTCGGACCACGGAATGTGCCTTTGAACAGCGCTTCACGAACTTTTTCGCGATCCACTGCACCTGCCTTTTCGATCGCCTGAATCATCAGCAAATAGGACGTGAAACGCGGCATGATGGTGGCGCTCTCGAACACGTTCACGCCAGCCTTGTCGAGCACCGTTTTCATGAAATCACCGAACTCGCTCTTCACGCCGGGGATCCAGCCAACAACGCCAGTGATGCCTTCAATGCCGCCATAGGCCTTGGTCTGTCGGCCAAGCTCAAGCGAGACGATGGGGAAATGAACGCCCATTGCCTTGATGCGTTGCTGGCGTAATTGCTGGACTAGCGGCGCAGCGACATTGTCGAAAGAATTGATGTAGATGATGTCGGGACGCGCCGAACGTACTTTCAGCACGATGGAGCTAAAGTCCTTGAGATCATTCGGGAAGGTTTCGTCGCCTACAACCTTGATGCCGATCTCTTCATATTTTTTCGCCCAGATATCCCGCACTGATTTGTAAACCGGGTTGTCCTGGGTGATCCAGAACATCGTCTTGGGCTTTGGCTCGATATTCTTGAGCATGTCGAAGTAATTCGCGTCCCAATTGAACGTCATGGGATAGGGAACCGACCAGAAATACTTCAGGCCGCGCTCGAACGCTGCGGGTGTCGCAACGTTGCCGCCCATGATCGGTATCTTGTGCTTTTCCGCGACCGTGGAGACTGGCATCACAACGAAGGTCCAGTCAGTGCCGGCAAAGAAGTCGACGTTGTCAACGGTCGCCATTTTTTCATGCAGGCTCACAGCAGTCGCCGGATTGCCCTGATCGTCATAAACGACAAATTTGATCGGCAGCTTTTTGCCACAGGAAGAAACATTCACCCCGCCAGTCTTGTTGATTTCCTCCGCGAAAATCTGGGTCATCTTGTCCCAATTGCCCGTCAATGTCGCAAGCGGTCCCGACATGGAAATCGTTGTTCCAATGACAATAGGGTCGTCGCAGGAATTCTGCTTGGCTGAAAGGCTGCTCGTAGCGCCCCCGATCATGGCCGCTGCAAGCGGCAGCGCCCATTTTAGCGATTTTTGCATGGTGTCCTCCTTGGATATTGATGATGGAGCATTCGTCCGGCGCTCCGGATCCGCTTCTTGCCCTCGTCACGATGATTTCACATCCCCTAGTCCTGTCAAGAAGAATGAGACCAAAAAAAACATGATCTGAGAACTGGATAATGCGGATGCTATTGACTTGTGAGTTCAGCATCGTATCCATTCAGGCAAGACCGGGCGCGTTGCGACCTGGCTTTTCCGGTTCAACCGGGGCACGGGAGGGTCGGCGATGCCATTGGACATTTTTGTGCAGATTTTGCTCAACGGAATATTGTTGGGCGGCATTTATGCGCTCGTGGCCTTTGGTCTTTCGCTGGTCTATGGCGTCGCTCATATCCTCAATATTGCACATGGTACGCTGCTGGCGATATCGGGCGTCATTGCCAGTCTGATCTATCTAGTTACGTCCTGGCACCCGGTTCTGATCATACCACTGATTGTGTTTCCTGTGTTCGCATTCGGCTATCTGTTTCACGCGGCCTTGCTGCGCCCGCTGGCTTCGCGCGGCAAGCATGACGAAACCATTGGCACGGTCCTCATCACAACTGGCGCACTCATTGCCATGAGTGACATCACAGGTTTTGCCGCCGGCACGCAACAACGCAATATTCCCGTACGGTCTGAAATGCTCGAATTTGGCGAAATCCTTCTGCCGATGGCGCAGATCTGGATTCTTGCCGGCATTGTCGCGCTGACGATCGCGTTGCACATTTATCTGAAATACGCCTGGTTCGGCCGCGCCGTTCGCGCCGTGACTCAGGATCCGTTTGGCGCAACCATCTGCGGCGTCAACGGGCCGCGTGCTCGGGCGCTGACGTTCGCTGCGGGGTCGGGGCTGGTCGCAGTTGCAGGTGTACTTTACGCGCTGATTTATCCCGTCGACCCCTATATGGGCTTCAGTCTGACCGTGCGCGCATTCACAATCATCGTGGTCGGCGGCATCGGCAATCTGGCAGGCGCGATGATTGCCGGGCTCATGCTGGGTGTGGCCGAAGCGTTCACAGCGTTTTTGTGGTCGCCGAAATGGGCGCCTGCCATCAGCGTCATTCTTCTTCTCATCATTCTCGTGGTGTTCCCGCGTGGGCTGGCATCGTGGCAGAAGTCATGACAAGCTCGTCCTCCGCCACACGT
>CAMDKB010000458.1 GCA_945901195.1 Rhizobium sp. Q54 | reverse complement strand
AATGACCCAAACCCGAAGATCGTTCGAATAGCTACGCGGCATCGCAAGTCTCCATGCTCGCCCCAGCAGGAGGATTGAATCTGATTTGCCGCGTCTTGGGAATCCCTGAACCCAGATTTCGATTCAAATTCGCTGCAAGGCGCTCTAGGACAAATCTTCACGATCTTCACATAAAAAATGCCGAAAACGCCGGCGAGATGAAGCGAGACGTCAATGTCCACCGAAGTTCATCAGGCAGATAGCGAAGTACAGGCGCTCGGGCACGGCGCAAAAGGTTTGCGCGGCACCGTTGTTTCCGTCAGTCAGAACCATGCGATTGCCGCAGGCGATGCCGGTTCGTTCGACAATGAGCTGGAGCGGCGGCTGCTGGAAATCGGCTTTGTCGAAGGGGCCCAGGTCGAAATTCTGCACGAGGGTTTTTTGGGCCGGGATCCCATCGCGGTGCGTGTGGACGATATGAGCGTCGCCATCCGCCGTCGCGAAGTCAGCGCCATTCTGGTTCGCGTGTCGAAAGAGTCCAAGGGCGATCCCCAGGGGGCCCCACGTGTCTGAAGTGATAGCGCGCGAACTTCGTGTGGCGCTTGCCGGCAATCCCAATTGCGGCAAGACAGCCCTTTTCAATGCGCTGACGGGCAGCCATCAGAAGGTAGCCAATTATCCCGGTGTTACGGTGGAGCGTAAGGAGGGCAACTTTACGACCCCCGCTGGCCGTCAGGTTGTGGCGATTGATCTGCCTGGCACTTACAGCCTGCGTGGACGCAGCCCTGATGAATTGGTCACGCGTGACGCCATTTTGGGAAAGCTGGAAGGTGAAACAAGGCCGGATCTGCTGATCTGCGTCGCTGATGCAACAAACCTGCGCCTGAGCCTCCGGCTTGTTTTCGAATTGAAGAATTGTGGTATTCCCATTCTTTTTGCGCTCAACATGCACGACATCGCCGAATATCGCGGCATCAAGATCGACGCGGAGGGCCTGTCGCGCGAGCTGGGCATTCCCGTGGTGAACACAGTCGCAATCTCTCGTGATGGCGCTGCGGCGCTGTTGCAGAAGGTGGACGAACTCGCCGAGCAGCACTTGCCCGTGCAGGCGGCAGTCTGGCGCGAGCAAAATGCCGAAGATGTGCGCGCCGCCCACCATGCCGCCGAACAGATTATCGGCCGCTATGTCAAAGCCCCGTTGGCTGCAGATGATTGGACGCGCGGTATCGACAATGTCCTGCTTCATCCGGTGGCCGGTATTGTAATCCTGCTGGCCGTGTTGTTCCTGATTTTTCAGGCTGTCTTCTCATGGGCTGCGCCATTCATGGATTTGATCAAGGCCGGCTTTGACAGTCTTGCCGTCTTCATAAGGTCCAGTCTTCCCGATGGCATGCTCTCAAGTCTGCTGGCGGACGGCATAGTTTCAGGTGTCGGCAGCGTCATCGTATTTCTGCCGCAGATCATGATCTTGTTCTTCTTCATCATCCTGCTTGAAGATTTCGGCTATATGGCGCGCGCCGCCTTTCTGATGGATCGCGTGATTGGCGGCGTCGGGCTGCACGGGCGTTCCTTTATTCCGCTTCTGTCGAGCTTTGCCTGTGCAATCCCCGGCATCATGGCGACACGCGTGATCGAAAATCGTCGCCAGCGCCTCGCAACAATCATGATTGCGCCGCTGATGACTTGCTCGGCGCGTATCCCCGTTTACACGCTCATCATCGCCGCATTTGTGCCGGACCGTTCGGTTGCAGGCTTTATCAATCTGCAGGGCCTGGTGATGTTCGGCCTTTATGCCGCCGGCATTGTCAGCGCATTCGCTGTCGCCTTTGTGTTTCGCCACTTCGTCTGGAAGGGAAAGAGCGAGCCCTTTATTATGGAATTGCCGGGCTACAAGCGCGCGCGCGTGCAAAGCGTGCTGATGGGTGTGCTGCAGCGCGCTTTCGTGTTCCTGCGCCGCGCTGGCACAATCATATTGTCGATGATGATCCTGATATGGTTCCTGTCGAGCGTGCCCGGCGCACCGGCTGGTGCGGAAGGTCCTGCGATCAACTACAGCTTTGCCGGCATCATCGGCCATGCCTTGCAGCCGCTTCTGGCACCCATCGGGTTCAACTGGCAGATCGCGATTGCACTCATCCCCGGTTTAGCTGCGCGCGAAGTTGCTGTGGGCGCGCTCGCAACTGTTTATGCGGTGGCAGGGCAGGGGGATGCTGCGCGCGAGGCCCTCGGCTCAACGATAGCGGGGGAATGGTCGCTGGCCACCGCGCTGGCCTTGCTGGCCTGGTATGTGTTCGCGCCGCAATGCGCCTCGACTCTGGCCGTCGTTAAACGTGAGACCGCCAGC
The DNA here is from genome assembly GCA_945901195.1 of Rhizobium sp. Q54. Lineage (GTDB taxonomy): Bacteria > Pseudomonadota > Alphaproteobacteria > Rhizobiales > Beijerinckiaceae > Terripilifer. The sequence continues at coordinate 1,285 of CAMDKB010000458.1, read as the reverse complement.
TGGAAATGGCCGGTGGTGATGTTTATCTACATGATGGCCCTGGCCTACATGGCGGCGTTCATCGTCTTTCAGACGGCGCGTGCGCTGGGCGGCTGAGCGGGTAGCGATGGTCTTGATGACAGGAGGGACGCATGATCGACGCCATCATCACCTATGCCATCGTCGCTATCGCTGCAGGCTTTGTGCTGTGGAAGCTGGTCCTTCCGGTGCGCGTCAAGACTTTCGTGCGTTATACGCTGGCGGGCAAAAAGGCGCCGTGCGCGCCTGTCAGCACTGAAGGCGGCTGCGCGGGCGGATGTCCCGGTTGTGGCCTGGCCAAGGCTGTGGACAAGGCGCGCTGATCAGTTTTCTGTTTTGATCTAACGCTTGGTAGCACACTCGTCACCCAATCCACGCGAAACCCATATCGAGCAAAAGTTCAGCTCGCCGTATAATACGTCGCGCCGCGCTGTGCGTCCTGAGCCGCTTCCAACTCCTCGATTACCTTCAGCGCCTGCAATCCGGCAGCATCAGATACGATGTCGAGCTGCTTTTCGTCGGGCATCATGTCCATATTGGTCTGTTGCGCTTCGAGGATGACAACGTCTTCCTTGAAGGTGGCAAACGTCTGATCGAAGATGAAGTCAGCGAGATCTTCCGGACAGGCTTTGGGATCATAGGTAAAGCCGACGAAATAATTCGTCGATTTCTCTGTCTCCGGCGTCATGGAATGCATGGAATGGCGGTCGAGTATACGTGCGTTGCTGCGCGGCTGGCCAATGCCAGGCAGCGGCGGTTCATGGCCCACTTCTATCACGCCGGTATGAAATTCGAAGGAGGATGGCCCAATGAAATCGATCGTCTGCCAGCGGTTCACATTGCCTTCGAACCCGCCTGCCTTGCGGTAAGTCGGCGGCGGCTCGATATCGTACATCTTGCGCGCCAGCCTGACGTCATTGTCCTTGCGCGTGACCGAGACCTTGGCGTCCTTGATAACGCCATCGCTGCCAATCGTGCGCGGATGCACATAGGGCAGGTGCGCCATGTTCAGGAGATTGTCGACGATGAACTTGTAGCTGCACTTCACATGCAGATAACCCGTCCGCGCTTTCCAGCCCGGCTGCGTGAACCAGGGGTAGGGGGGAATGAGGGCGGTATCGGCTTTTGCAGGGTCGCCCGTCCACAGCCACAGCCATTCGGCATGTTCGGCTACTGGGTAGCTGCGGATCGAAGCGTTGTGCGGAATACGTGTCTGCTCAGGAATGAAGATGCACTTGCCCGCGCGATTGTATTTAATGCCGTGATA
>CAMDKB010000457.1 GCA_945901195.1 Rhizobium sp. Q54 | reverse complement strand
GGACCTGTCGCTCAAGATACTCCCGTTCATCCGAACTCAGGATCAAGGGAATGATAGGACGTCCTTTTTTGTTGGCCATAAAATCGCTCCCCACTACCAAGGAAGCGTTACGCTATAATGAAATGAACTTCAGTTCCAGATGACTAGTTTAGTTTGCCAAGCTTGTAAAGGACAAGGTTTGTCGCCGAAGTCGCGGGATTTGACCGCGATCATGGTGCGGGGGGATCGCACGACATAAAAGCGGGCTGGAGGGCGCCATGCAAAAGCCATTTGATCTCTATTCGCCTGAAATCGACGCCAATCCGTTCCCTATGTACGAATGGCTGCGTGAAACCGCGCCCGCCTATTGGAACGAGCGCGATCAGTATTGGGTGCTCTCGCGCTATGAGGATGTGTCGCGCGCTGCACAAGACTGGGAAACTTTTTCGTCCACCAGCGGAAATCTCATAGACGAGATCCCCGGCCGCACCGGCGCGACACTCGGCACCACCGATCCGCCGCGCCATGACAGGCTTCGCGCACTCGCCAATTCAGCTTTCATGAAAAAGAACCTCGATCACGTCATCGAGCCTGTGCACGCCATCGCCAATGAGGCCATTGATGCGATCTTGAAAAAGAAGCAATTCGATTTCATCGGCGATTTTTCCAGCACCATCACGGTCAAAGTGCTGATGCGCATGCTTGGCCTGCCAGAGATGGAGCCCGCGGAAATCCGCAACAAGGTTGTCCTGGCGATTTCGACGGACCGCGTGACTCGCGGACGCAATCCCGAACTCGACGCCGCCTTCAAATGGATTGCCGATTTCATTCAGGCCGAGGTCGAAAAGCGGCGCAAGGAACCGCAGGACGATCTGGTCACGCGGCTCGCGGAAGCGGAAATCGACGGCGACCGACTCAGTGATCGCGAAGTCATGCTCACCACGGCAACCTTCGTAATGGCCGGCATTGAATCTTTGTCGAGTTTCATGACAACGTTCGCGCTCAACATGCATGATTATCCGCAGGCGCGCGCACGCATCATTTCCGATCCCAAGTTGACGCCATGGGCGATTGAGGAATCCCTGCGATTCAATACATCTGCGCAGCGCTTCAAGCGCACCACAGCAAAAGAATGCGAGTTGCACGGGCAAGCGCTCAAACCGGGCCAGCGCGTCATCCTCGCCTACGGCTCGGCGAACCGCGACTACCGGAAATTTGAAGAGCCCGACACTTACAATATCGACCGCAAGCCGCTCGGGCATCTGGGCTTTGGCTCGGGAAAGCATTATTGTCTGGGGGCGCCGCTGGCGAAAATCGTGGTCGAGGAAGCCATGAACATTTTTCTGCGTCGCATTCCGCAGTTTAAACGCACAACGCCGCAACTCGACTGGGTATCTTCATCGAATTTCCGCTCTCCGGTGAAACTGCCATTCGAGGTGCAATAACGAGACAGGATTGAAGATGGCCATAGAATTGCATGCCTGGGATACGCCAAACGGTCGCAAGATTTCCATCGCGCTAGAGGAAATGGGCCTGCCCTATTCCAACCATCCGGTTGATATCACCAAGAACAAGCAATTTGCTCCGGCCTTTCTTGAAATGAGCCCGAACAATCGCATTCCCGCGATTGTTGATACTGATGGCCCTGACGGCAAGCGTATCAGCGTCTTCGAGAGCGGCGCAATCCTGATTTATCTGGGTGAAAAGACCGGCAAGTTCTATCCGGCCAAGGGGCCTGAACATATCGCAACCCTGGAATGGCTGATGTTCCAGATGGGCGGCTTTGGGCCGATGCCGGGTCAGGCGCACCATTATCTTGGGCTCGACGACAGCAATCTCGGCAAGGCCTATGGCGCTGACCGTTACACCAAGGAATCGGCACGGCTCTACGGCGTGATGGATCGCAGGCTTGCGAAAGTGCCTTATTTTGCAGGTGAAAACGTCACCATCGCAGACTTTTCCATCATCGGCTGGGTCTGGCGGCACGAGCGGCATCTCATCGACCTTGCCGACTACCCCAACGTCAAGCGCTGGTATGAAGCCCTGATGGCCCGCCCCGGTGTGAAACGTGGATTTGAATTCGATATCAAATCGCCGAAGGCGTGATGCACAGCCGTCATCCCGAAAAATCGCGCAGCGATTTATCCGGGACCGCAAGCAATATGCCGGGACCGTGCGGTAAGTGAACTTTTATAGGACGGTCCCGGATCGCCTTTGGCGTCCGGGATGACGCTCATTTAAAGTAAACGCGCTCCATCCAAGATCCGCCTTGCCAATCACGGCAGGCGTATGCGGCCATTTGATGCCGAAGGCCGGATCATCGAAGCGAAAGCCACGGGCCTTGCCCGGTTCATACATGCGGCCCATCTGGTAAAATACGTCACACTCATCTTCCAGCGTAAGAAAGCCGTGCGCAAAGCCTTCTGGAATGAAAAGCGCGTTGGCAGCCTGAGCAGATAATTCACGTGCGATCCATTTGCGATAGGTTGCGCTGTCAGGACGCAGATCCACGATGACATCATGAATGCGCCCGCGCAGGCAGCGCACAACCTTGGCTTCGGCAAAAGGCGCATCCTGCCAATGCATGCCGCGCAATGTGTACTTGCGATCATTGCGCGACACATTGATCTGCAGTGAATCGAACACGATGCCAGCTTTGGCGAATTCATCGGGACAGAAGATTCGGGCAAAAAATCCGCGATCGTCGTTATGCGGCGTCAACGTTATGTCATAAACGCCTGAAAATTCCGCCGCATGAAACTTCATGGCTCGAGCACGCGCGTCTGCGGCACTGCGATGGCAAAACGCCCGCCCCATTCCTTGATATATGCATGCGAAGTTGAAATCTCCTTCGCCAGATTCCAAGGTAGGATAACGAGATAATCTGGTTTCATATCCGCGATTTTCTCCGGCGGAAATATGGGAAGATGTGAGCCGGGCAAAAGATGATTTTGCTTTTCGAGGCTGCGATCAAAAACGCAGGTCATGTCCTTGTCCGTCACGCCGCAATAATTGAGGAACGTGTTGCCCTTGGCGGCGGCGCCATAGGCTGCAACGCTCTTGCCGGCCTTCTTCGCCTGTTCGAGAAAGGCGAGAAAACCGCGTTTGACTTCGCGTACGCGCGGATCAAAGCCGGCATAGCCGTCGAGGGTATCGAGTTTGGCTGCATGCTCCTTCACACGAAGCGCCGCGACGCGCGATCCTTCGGGATGAGATGCGTTTGTGTGGCAGGCATAGACGCGCAGCGAGCCGCCGTGTGTCGGCAATTCCTCGATATCAAACACACGCAGGCCAGCAGCGGCAAATATCTTCTCCACCGCCACCAATGAGAGGTAAAAGAAATGCTCATGATAAATGGTATCGAACTGCACGTCCTTGATGAGGTTGAGGACATGTGGAAATTCAAAGGTAGCGACACCATCGGGCTTCAGCAGGGTTGCAAAACCCCTGGCAAAATCCAGCGTGCCCGGCACATGCGCCAGCACATTGTTGGCAGCCATGAGATCAGCGCTTTTTCCTTGTGCTGCAAGCTGTTTCGCGCTGGCCTCGCCGAAGAACGCGACTGTCGTGGCAATGCCCTTGGCTTCGGCGGCTTTGGCAACATTGGCTGCTGGCTCGACACCATGCACAGGCACATTCATC
>CAMDKB010000456.1 GCA_945901195.1 Rhizobium sp. Q54 | reverse complement strand
CTGGCGTCCAGCGCGTTGCATCGTGCGCCCTCGATTGTCGCCATCGCGATGATGTCTTTGGCGCTGAGCAGCGGCGGCAGTGCTTTTTCACCCTGGATCGAACGTTCGTTGACCAGCGCGCGTTGCAATGTGAACGCAGAACGCATCTGAGAGAAAATATCTGCCGCCATTGTCGTTTCCACATCGCTCGACAGGCTTGGGCGAATGCCCGCGTCCAGCGCCAGTTGCAATGGCGGCATGCCGTGGCGCATGGTCATTTCAATGGGTACAGCTAACGAGATTGCACCGCCGGTCTCCTTTACACGCTTCATGTGCTCGGCAGTTGATCCTGTGAAATGGATGTAGACATTGTCCGGGCCCATCAAGCCTTCATCGCCCAGTTTTATGACAAGCGCGGGCGTGCTGGTCGGGAGGCTGCCGACAATGTGTGAATAGATGCGCAAGCCATATTTGCGCGCCACCAGCCATTGATTTTTATCTACCCCTGCGCCGAGAGCCAATGTGACCAACTGATCCTTGCTGCTGAAATGTTCTTTCTGCAGCCGCGCTACGTCATCTGGATATTTAGCACCCTCGCCATATCCGCGTGAATAGGCATAGACAGCACGAATGCCACTGTCCTTGAAGGCTTTGACCATCGTATCGCTGTGACCAGGCGAATTTGAGACCTGCGACAAGTCGGTGACCTGGGTAATGCCCGAACTCAGTGAACGCAGCGCGCCCGCGAGCACACCGATATAGGCGTCTTCTACGCGATAGAGAGGCGTTGCTTTCAACACCATGTCGCGAAAATAATCAGCCAGCAGGCCATTGCCCAGAATGTTGCGCAGAGCACTCTGATAAAAATGGTGATGGCTGTCGACAAATCCTGGCAGGACAATCATGTCCGATGCATCAAGCACCGTCGCATTGGCCGTAATGTTGGGCTTTACCTCAACAATCCTGCCATTTTCGATCAAAACGTCGGCCTTGTCGAAATCGCCAACTTTCGGATCGAATGACAGCACGACACCATTCTTTATGAGATAGCGCCCTTCGCGCGCGCGCGGCGCCTGAGCGGTTGCCGCGCTCACGCCGGTCAAAAATGTTGCCGCGCCTGCAGTAGCGCCAGCGATCAATTGTCGTCTTGTCATGAAATATTCGGCAAAATCGCGGCGCTGGTTGTCCTCGCTCATATCGTCCCCCGTGCCTGCAATTGGTGCTTGGCTGTTGAAAGGCTAGCAGGATCAAGGCATCTGGAGAAGCGCACTGAACAAATAAATCCAGACCAGCCTATGGGCAGTTGCCCGCTAGACCTGAAGGCGCGGACGCTCGCCCCCTCTTTATTAGCCGGGCAAACATCGACGATGCGAAACTGGGCGATTGAAAAGGGTGAGAGGCAGGGCCATATTAAAACGCTGATCGTTGAAGTGAAAAACAAGGCCAAACATGCAGTGGGCTATCACGCTGGGGCGAATTGGCGGCACTGCTGTCCGCATTCACTTGACGTTTCTTTTGCTGCTTCTGTGGATAGGATTGTCAGCCGGTCTGCGTGGTGGCAGTGATGCAGCCATAGCCAATGTAGTATTTATTTTGCTCCTCTTTGCCTGCGTGCTTGCGCATGAGTTTGGCCATATTCTTATGGCCCGTCATTTTGGCATCCAGACGCCTGAGGTGACATTGTTGCCCATTGGTGGTGTCGCCTCGCTGGAGCGCATGCCCGACAAACCGACAGAGCAATTGTTGGTTGCGATTGCCGGACCGGCTGTCAATGTGGTGATCGCTTTAGTGCTGGTTGTGGTGCTCGGAGTGTCACTCGATGCTTCAAGCATGACACAGGGGCTTGCGACTATTGACGATCCGCGTCACGGACTTTTGGCGCGACTTGCGGCGGCGAACATCTTTCTTGTCGTCTTCAACATGCTGCCAGCGTTTCCTATGGACGGCGGGCGTGTGCTCAACGCGATATTGGCCATGAACATGGACAAGCGCAAAGCGCTCAAGATTTCGGCGCGCATAGGGCAGGGGCTTGCCTTGTTGTTGGGCTTTCTTGGATTGTTCGGCAATCCCATGCTGCTGTTTGTTGCAATCTTCGTCTATATGGGCGCGGCTGGTGAGGCTGCGCAAAGCGATCTGGAATCGATGACATCAACGCTCGCCGTGAGCGATGCGATGGAGTCGAAATTCGTCACGCTTTATCCCGAAGAAAATCTGGTCGATGCTGTGAACAAGCTTCTGGCAACGGCGCAACATGAATTTCCGATCGTCGATCATTTCGGCAAGCCCATTGGATTGCTGACACGTGACGCCTTGCTTGCGGCCCTGCGTGATAAGCCGCGTGAAGCTTCCATCATGGATGCCGTTCAGGCGCCTGTCCCCAGTATCAGGGTTTTCGACAGGCTTGATGATGGGCTGCGGGAAATGAATCGTTTGGGCGCACCGGCCATCTGTGTTGTTGACGCCGAAGGCAGCATTGTCGGCATGCTGACGATGCAAAACATCGCTGAAATGATGATGGTAAGGGCCGCAAATCCCGATTGGAAATTTGCCCCGCGTTCTGGCTAGAGCGCCTTCGCCAATTTTTCCGCCACAAACGGTGCAAAGTAAGTCAGCACGCCGTCGCAGCCTGCTCTCTTGAATCCAATCAGGCTTTCCATCATCGCTTTGTCATGGTCGAGCCAGCCATTCTGCACGGCCGCCATGATCATCGAATATTCGCCGGAGACCTGATAGGCGAAGGTAGGGATACCAAACGTGTCCTTCACGCGCCGGCAGATGTCTAGATAGGGCATGCCAGGTTTCACCATCACCATGTCTGCGCCTTCCTCGATATCGAGGGCGACCTCCCGCATGGCTTCATCGGAATTGCCGGGGTCCATCTGATAGGTGCGCTTGTCTCCCTTCAGAAGGCCGCCAGAGCCTACCGCATCACGAAACGGCCCATAAAAGGCAGACGCAAATTTGGCCGAATAGGCCATGATCTGTACGTTTTCAAAATTCTCCGCATCCAGAGCCTTGCGGATCGCGCCGACGCGGCCGTCCATCATGTCGGAGGGGGCGATGATATCGCATCCGGCGCGCGCCTGATTGAGCGCCTGTCCGACCAGCACGGCAACAGATTCGTCGTTGAGGATTTCGTCGCCGCGCATCACACCGTCCTGACCATGGCTGGTGTAGGGGTCAAGCGCAACGTCAGTGAGCAGACCGATCTCCGGCACCGCCTGCTTGATGGCGCGGCAGGCCTTTGCGATGAGATTATCCGGGTTCAACGCCTGGGTGCCACCGGGGTCACGCAAGGTGGGATCGGTGTTGGGGAACAGGGCAATGCAGGGGATGCCAAGCCTGGCGGCGCGTTCTGCCTCGCGCACGGCTTGGTCGACAGTCAGACGTTCCACAAGCGGCATCGAGGCCACCGGTTCGCGACGCTTTTCTCCGTCGATGATGAAAATGGGCCAGATCAGATCGTTGGTGGTGACGACATTTTCACGCACCAGCCGGCGCGTCCATTCGTTTTGTCTGAGACGGCGCGGGCGGTGGGTCAGATCGAGCTTTGCAAGAGCAAAATCCGTCTCTTTGCCACGCAAATTCGAATTTGACCGGGGATTGGACGCCATTTTGCCTGCTCCAGACCATATTTCCAAGCTTGGATAGCACGG
>CAMDKB010000455.1 GCA_945901195.1 Rhizobium sp. Q54 | reverse complement strand
GCTATCATGCGACGCGCCTTTGATGCGACCATGAAAGACCCTGCCTTTCTGGAAGAAACCAAAAAGCTGGGCCTCGAAATCGATCCAACAAACGCCGAAGAGCTTGCAAAAGCAGTCAATGATACGATCAACCAGCCACCGTCAGTGATCGAGAAAGCCCGCAAAGCAATCCAGCTCGCGCCTTAGCGCCGGGTTCCTCGCTCATGTGCGGATTGGCACAACATCTGCCTTGCAGATGTGCGAAGCTGCTGCATGGCCGAAAAGCGCAGGCGCGCGACCACGGCAAATTGGGGAGTGCATCATGTCCCGGATCCGGAATTCGCTCGTATTAGGCGCGGGATTTGCCATCTGCGCCGGCAGTGCTTTCGCGCAAGCGCCGATCGGCAACGCAGCCGTCGTGCAGAACATAGTTCAGGGCCACACTGGCGGTCCTATCAAACTGATCAACCGCGGCGAAGAAGTCGTGCTCAACGAATTCATCCAGACCGCAAGTGACAGCAAGGCGAAGTTCGTATTCCTCGACCTGACAAACATGTCGGTTGGGCCAGACAGCGAAGTGAAGCTCGATGAATTTGTCTACAGCGGCAACGGCAAGGCCCAGACAGTTTCGATCAACGCAACCAAAGGCGCATTTCGCTTCTTCTCCGGCAATTCGGCACATGAAGCCTACAAGGTGACGACGCCTCAGGCAGTCATTGGAGTGCGCGGTACGACCTATGACGTGCTGATCGGTAATGGGCAGACCTATGTCAAGCTGCAGGAAGGCGCAATTACGGCCTGTGTTCGCGTGGGCGCAAACTGTCGCGATCTCGATCAGGCCGGCCAATATCTCATCATCAATGACAACAGCATCGAAGGACCGTTCAATTCGAACGGATCAAATTTCGATTTCGGCAGTCATTGTGCGGGGGGAGCCGCATCGCTCTGCAACAAGCAATTTGCTGTAAACACCCCGCCGCCGCCACCAGGGGGAGGCGGATTTCAGCCCCCGCCGCCAGCCAACCCCGTGCCACGCAACATCAACGCTCCCTTGCCGCCCGGTCCCCAACTTCCGCCGCCCGTTCGCGCGGCAGGACTTCCGCCTGTGAACGGGGGCATTGTAGCGCCAGTTTATGTTCCGCCAGGGCGTCCCGGTGGCCGCCGTCCGCCTGTGGTGGTAGTCGATCCACCGGTTTACGTTCCGCCGGGAAGGCCGGGCAGACCGCAGGGCCGTCCTCCCGTGGTCATTCTCGATCCGCCAGTTCGAGTGCCGCCTGTTTACAATCCGCCACCAAGACCACACCGTCCGCACTTCCCCGGAAGGCCACCGCGTCCTCCTCAGGAGGGCAAACCTTACCCTGGCAACAACCCGCCCATTCTCAGGGAAGGCCGTGTCCGTGGTTATCCCGGCCGCTGGGGAAATTCCCGGCCTGTAATCGAAGGGCGGCGCGCAGACCTGCCCCGCAATGAGATGCGGCCCCGAATTTACGGCCAGGGCCGGATGCTGCCGCCGCGCATGTATTCAGGTCAACAAATGTCACGCGGACCGCGCTTTTCCTCTCCACCGCGCTTTTCCTCGGGGCCACGCATAGAGGGCGGCTCACGGAGCTTTGGCCGAGGCGGTTTTGGTGGTGGCTGGCTTCGTTAGCCGAGCCACTAAAAGCGGGAACATTTATCGGGTCAGATCGGCGGCGCTGATCCAGAAAACCTCGGCACTGCTCTCTTCAGTGTCGAGCCAGAGCAGCGGCAGATCCGGAAATTCCTCGTCGAGGATTTCGCGCCCGGTTCCGATCTCGCAGATCAGGCCCCCGCCCGGATTGAGATGTGCGGGCGCTTCCTTGAGAATGCGTCTGACAATATCGAGGCCATCGGGGCCCCCTGCCAGCGCCATCACTGGCTCGTGGCTATATTCAGGCGGCAATTCCGCCATCGCTTGCTCATCGACATAGGGCGGATTGGTTATGATGAGGTCGTAGCGGCGGCCTTTAACCGGCGCGAAGAGATCACCGCGAAAGAGTTCCACCCGGTCGCCCACGGGACTTTCCAGGATGTTGCGGCGGGCAACCGCGACCGCGTCGGCCGACAATTCGACAGCATCCACCTGCGCGCCACCAAACACATGGGCAGCCAGAATGGCGAGCGCACCCGAGCCCGTGCAGAGATCAAGGACCGTCTCGATTGAGTCCGTATCCATGAGCTGCTTTCCGCCGCCGTCCGTGAACAGGCCTTCAAACAGCAATTCGCCGATGAACGACCGTGGGACGATCACGCGCTCGTCCACATAGAAGGGGATTCCCTTGATGTAGGCCTTCTTCAGCAGATAGGACGCTGGCTTGCGCGTGGTAATGCGCGCTTCGATCAGATCGGCGAGACGGGCCCGCTCTTCGGGCAAAAGGCGCGCGTCAAGAAAAGGATCGAGCCTGTCGATGGGCAGATGCAGGCTTTCGAGAATCATGAACGCAGCTTCATCGCCAGAATTGGTCGTGCCGTGACCATAGGAAAGGCCAGCCGACTCAAAACGCGATATCGCATAACGAAAAAAATCACGCAGCGTGTGTAGATGTGTGCGGGCGTCTTCAGCTTGCGGCATGGAAAAATCCTGTAGGGCTTTTGCCCGTGTATCCACCCGCGGTGCGATCTGCAAGCTGAACCGGCGCGTGTTGTCACCGCACGAGCTGCAGGTTAGAAGAAACCAAGATAATTTTGGGGGGAAGATGGCCTTTCTGTCTTTCAGGGCTTTTGTCCGTGTGGCCGGCTTATGTGTCCGTGCTGCCGGCTTGTTTATCCGTGCCGCGGCCTTGGCCGGACTTGGCGCAGGCGCTGCGCTGGCGCAGGCTCCCGCATGGATTGATCCGGACCTTCTCGCCAAAGCCAGGGCAGAGGGCACGCTCACTGTCTACGGTTCAATGAACGAGCAGGAGGCCTTGCCTTTCTGGAAGCTTTATACCGACGCGACCGGCATCAAGGTTGACTACATCAGATCCTCTGACGTCGGAATACTCAGCCGTATCGCCGTGGAATCGCGGGCGGGACAATTGGGTTTCGATGTTGTTGTCACCACTGCCGTAAGCAAGCTGCCGGATAGAGTGTTGAAGCAATTCGATCTGAAGGACACAAAAAATCTGATGCCGCAGGCGATTCCCGCAAACCGCCGCTGGTATGGCGTCTACGCCAATTACAATACACCGCAGTTCAATACCAAGCTGGTGGACGGATCCAGACTGCCAAAAACCTTCGAAGAATTGGCGGCCCGATCAGACCTTGCTGGCAAGACGGCGATCGACCCGAATGATTCCCAATGGGTCTACGCCATGTTTGAACATTATGGAGAAGCCAGGGCGCGCAAGCTCATCGGCGACCTCATGGCGAATCTGAAAATCATCAAGCTCGACGGTCATCTCGCTCTGGCCCGCGCCATTGGCATTGGAGAATACGCGATCACACCGAACAACTACACCAATCTTGTCACCAATGTGAGTATGGCGGGCAATCCGACTGACTGGTGGGTGATTGAACCGGTGGCGGTGTTCTTCGGGCAGGTTGGCATCAGTGCGCAGGCGGCACATCCCAATGCGGCGTTGCTGGCAGCCAGTTTCACCGTCGGCATTGAGGCGCAGGAACAATTGACAAAAGCTGGACGCATCCCCGTGCGGCGTGA
>CAMDKB010000454.1 GCA_945901195.1 Rhizobium sp. Q54 | reverse complement strand
GGAATAGGCAAAGACATGACGAACCTCCTCGTTCGCCACGAATGAATCAGACACCGACTGATTTGGATAGCCAGAACGAGTCACGCATCAAGGGAGATGGTATAATGCATGCGCTGAAGTGAATAGGGCCGATAGCTGCCACGCGGCGTGGAGAAGCCCGAACGACCGGACGAAATTGCCCAGGTGTGACTTTCGCCCTTGCCGTTAGTCACATGCATCCGTTGTGAAGACAGATCGATCCGGACCGATACAGCCGCCTGCGCACTTGCAGTGGCAATGAACAAACCTGCAATAGCCGCGGCGAATTTGACAAATATACGCATGTTACACTCCACACATTTTGAAGGACAGGGCGGCATCAAACGCCCCAAAAATTCTACTCGCCACAATGTTGCCTAAAATGGCTGTGCGGTAAATATGAATCCGGCGTAAAGGTTTATCAGTTTGGTTACCCACGTCCGGCACGCGAACACGAAATTCTGGTTAACTCTTCGTAAAGTCAGGCCAAGCAAGAATGTTACAGTCCGGGACTTTGGAGAATCACATGGCAGCTTTGCGCGCCACACTTATTTTGGGCCTGCTGATAACAGGCGCATACTGTGCCTCCGCCCAGGATCGCGGCACACTCGACGCCAAGCCACTGCCACCGCTGGCCAATCCTACCGATCCTTCCACGCCCGCCAAACAATTGTTTGGCCGCGCCACTGCGCCCGCAAGCATGGAATCCCGCTCATTTGGTTTTTACGCCAGAGGCTGCCTTGCAGGCGGCGCTGCGCTTCCTGTAGATGGCGAAGCGTGGCAGGTCATGCGCTTGTCCCGTAATCGCAACTGGGCTCACCCGGCTTTCCTGCGCGTCCTCGAACGCATCGCCCGCAAGGGCAAATCCGACGGCGTATGGCCGGGGCTGCTTGTAGGTGATCTCGCACAGCCTCGCGGCGGTCCCATGTTGACGGGGCATGCCTCGCACCAGATCGGTCTGGATGGCGACGTCTGGCTGACGCCGATGCCCGCACGGACACTCACCCGCCAGGAGCGCGAGGAGACATCCGCCATCGACATGCTGCGCACGGACAAGAAGGATGTCGACACCAGGATTTTTACGCCCAATCACCTCGCAATCATCAAGATCGCCGCGCAACAGCCCGAGGTGGAACGCATTTTTGTGAACGCCGGCATCAAGAAAGCGCTATGTCGTTATCAGGGTGCGGACCGGTCCTGGCTGAGCAAAGTCCGGCCCATGTGGGGGCATAATTACCACTTCCACGTCCGCATTTCCTGCCCGCGCGGCGAAGGCACGTGCGAACCGCAAACGCCGCCCGGCGGCGAAGATGGCTGCGGCAGCGAGCTCAACTGGTGGTTTACGGACGCCGTCCTGCATCCCAAACCACCGAAGAACCCGGCCAAACCAAAACCGCCCATGACCATGGCGAACCTGCCAGCCGAATGCCGCACCGTATTGAGCACGCGCTGAGACACAATTTGTTTCAATGCCCGTTTTCTGGTGGTGGAGCGATGGCTGGCGCCCCATGCGATTCGCCGCTGACCCTGTCGGTCCACGCCAGCATCAACCCCGATAAAACAAACACAACATGAATGATGACCAGCCACATCAAATCGCGGTCCGAGCTATTCTTCAAGTTCATGAAAGCCTTCAGCAATTGAATGGCTGAAATGGCGACAATCGACGACAGCAGCTTCAGTTTCAGGCCCGTGAAATCGATCTTGCCCATCGATTCGGGCCAATCGCGATGTTCGGCCTCGTCAATCCGTGACACAAAATTCTCGTATCCGGAGAAAATGACAATCACGACCAGAGAAGCTGTCAGCGTAAGATCGATAAACGACAACACGCCGAGGATTATGTCAGATTCAGACGCTGTAAGAATATGTGTTGATGACGAAATGCCAAAGCTCCTGCAACGCCTTGAGCAACAGGCCGGCAAGTGCAAACACCAGAGCCACATAAAAAGGCGCCAGCAACCACCGGCTGTTGAACAGAAATTTTTCGAGCGCACGTTCGATTGGCCGGGACATCTGGACCTTCACATTCACGGGAAGACAATAACCCGTTCATGACATCGGCGCGCGCTCGCGACAAGTTTCACTTCAGTGCGAATTTACTCAGCTGCAATTCCAGTCCCGATCTGACAGGTGACCCCTGTGCCGCCAAGCCCGCAATAACCGTGCGGTACTTTCGCCAGATATTGCTGATGATAATCTTCCGCGTAATAAAATTCCGGTGCGTCGATGATCTCGGTCGTGATCGGCCCATAGCCCTTGGTGGCAAGCGCCTTCTGGAACGTGTCGCGGCTGGCCAGCGCGGCAGTCTTTTGCGCCTGGTTATAAACATAAACACCAGAACGATATTGCGTGCCTGCATCATTGCCCTGCCGCATGCCCTGCGTCGGATCGTGACTTTCCCAGAACGTCTTGAGCAGGTGTTCGTAGCTGACGAGTTTGGGATCAAAGGCGACAAGCACAACTTCATTGTGACCGGTCATCCCGCTGCAAACTTCTTCATAGCTGGGATTGGGGGTGAAACCGGCCGCGTAGCCGACCGCCGTGATGAAAATGCCCGTCTCCAGCTCCCAGAATTTCCGCTCGGCGCCCCAGAAGCATCCGATGCCGAACATCGCCATTTCCACGCCCGCAGGAAATGGCCCTTTCAGCGGGTTTCCATTGACGAAGTGGGCGGCAGCCGTCGGGATGGCCTGCACGCGGCCCGGCAAGGCAGAATCTTTAGAGGGCATCTCGGCTTTTTTCTTGAAAAGGAACATCGTTTCTCTCCTGTATCGCTCGGCAGATGTAAGCACAGACTGGCGCGAAAGTAGAGGGCTAACCTTCACAAGTCCGTCAGCACGATCACGTCTGCGTAACCGCCGTCCGCTTCAGGGCCGGCTCGAATGCCCGATGGTGACGCTGCGCCGCTTGGCCATCCATAATAAAAGAAGCCCAAATGCGGTCAGCACGATCCAGCTGGGCGCCAGGAAAAATCCCATCATGACGGGATCCCACAGCAGAGGATGCACATTCCGCTCAATTGCCGGTTGCAGAAGTGGGTAAACCCTGGGCAGAAAATAGGCGCAGAGATCACCGAACCGGGCCATCGTGAGACCGCCGGCAGCGATGGACCGCGTCCCGTCAATGATCAAGGCGGCAAAGCCCGCAGCGAGCAGCAGCAGACCCAGGGCGCGCACGAAAAAACGCAACATCTAGCAAACCCGGCAAATTGAGGCCGGATTCCCGGCGGGCACGTTCCCACTGATTAGCGCGCACCGATTTGCCTGTCCACGCTGTGCGGGCGCCGGCACAACGATGCCGCAGATTCCAATGGATTTTGCTATAAATTCAGGTTCGCACTTGCTAATCCCAACCCGCTGCTATATCCCGCCACGACCACCGCAACCGCGATTTCCTTCTCAGGGTGCCGCGCTTCCATCGAGATGGCGGAGGAGTGGCCGAAAGCGCACGTCTCATAAGAAAAGGCGCGTGCGCCAGTTGAAGTTACGGAGGGGTGGCCGAGTGGCTGAAGGCGCACGCCTGGAAAGTGTGTTTACGGGAAACCGTAACGCGGGTTCGAATCCCGCTCCCTCCGCCATTAATATTTATATACTATTGAAATATAAGAATTAAATTAC
>CAMDKB010000453.1 GCA_945901195.1 Rhizobium sp. Q54 | reverse complement strand
CTCAGGATCGATCTTGCCATGAAAAAAGCAGAGCGACGAGGGTCTATGTGATCATCCGGGATGGCACACTTAGGTATTAAATGCCTAATAATTATACATATCGGCTATTTTTTAATCTACATGCTTTCGTCGTAGACCGAAAGCTGGGTACAGGCCGCTTGTACTGCCAAACTTTGGCATGGAAATTTGGCATGGCAGGTGCTAGGAGCCGATCAGCTGTTAACGCGTGTGCGGATGATCGTTTCAGGTTATCCTCTGACGTCTTAATTGCGGGGGCTATCAGCTGGGGCCCGTTCCAGTGTATTTTTCGTGCCGGGAGATGCGTCACTTATGAAAAAAATTGAGGCCATCATCAAGCCGTTCAAACTGGACGAGGTAAAAGAAGCGCTGCAGGAAGCGGGGATGCAAGGCATTACCGTAACCGAAGCCAAGGGATTCGGACGCCAGAAGGGCCATACCGAACTCTATCGCGGCGCCGAATACGTGGTCGACTTTCTGCCCAAGGTGAAAGTCGAAATCGTTCTTGGCGACGACCAGGTCGAACGCGCCGTCGAAGCTATTCGCAAGGCCGCCCAGACGGGCCGGATCGGCGATGGCAAGATATTCATTTCCAATATCGAAGGCGCGATACGCATCCGGACCGGCGAGACCGGGATGGACGCTGTCTGACCTGGCCCAGAAAAGCCCGCATTCTGCACAACCCCCAAACCATCGGCTATTAACACCAGCTGTTATCAAGAAAGGCTTGCGACATGAAGACCGCCAAGGATGTCCTTAAGGCGATTAAGGACAATGACATCAAGTATGTCGATCTGCGTTTTACCGACCCGCGCGGCAAGTGGCAGCACGTCACTTTCGACATTGCCCTGGTGGACGAAGAATTGTTCGCAGAAGGCACCATGTTCGACGGCTCCTCGATTGCCGGCTGGAAGGCCATCAACGAATCCGACATGACCCTGATGCCCGATCCGGAAACTGCAACGATTGATCCTTTCTTCGCTGCACCGACGATGGTCATTACCTGCGATATTCTCGAGCCTTCGACGGGCGAACCCTATAACCGCGACCCCCGCGGTATCGCCAAGAAGGCCATGGCGTTCATGAAGTCTCAGGGCGTGGGCGACACGGCCTATTTCGGCCCGGAAGCCGAATTCTTCGTCTTCGACGACGTGCGTTTCAAGGCCGACCCCTACAACACCGGCTTCGTTCTCGATTCCATCGAATTGCCCGAGAACATGGATACCGATTACGACGGCGGCAACCTCGGCCACCGCATCCGCACCAAGGGCGGCTATTTCCCCGTTCCTCCGATGGATTCGGCGCAGGACATGCGCTCGGAAATGCTTGCGGCGATGGCCTCCATGGGCGTCAAGGTCGAGAAGCATCACCACGAAGTGGCGTCTGCCCAGCACGAACTCGGTATGAAGTTCGACACGCTCATCACCATGGCCGACCACATGCAGATCTATAAATACTGCATCCATCAGGTTGCCCAGAGCTATGGCAAGACCGCAACGTTCATGCCCAAGCCCATCTATGGCGACAATGGCTCGGGCATGCATGTCCATCAGTCCATCTGGAAAGCTGGCAAGCCTGTATTCGCCGGCAACAAATACGCTGACCTCAGCCAGGAATGCCTGTGGTACATTGGCGGCATCATCAAGCACGCCAAGGCGCTGAACGGCTTCACCAATCCTTCGACGAACTCCTACAAGCGTCTCGTCCCCGGCTATGAAGCCCCCGTGCTGCTCGCCTATTCCGCGCGCAACCGTTCGGCGTCCTGCCGTATTCCGTGGACGTCAAACCCGAAGGCCAAGCGCGTCGAGGTTCGCTTCCCCGATCCGACCGCGAACCCCTATCTCGCGTTTGCCGCCTTGTTGATGGCTGGCCTCGACGGTATCGCCAACAAGATTGATCCAGGCCCGCCCATGGACAAGGACCTTTACGATCTCCCCCCCAAGGAGCTCAAGAAGATCCCGACTGTATGCGGCTCGCTGCGCGAAGCTCTCCAGAGCCTCGACAAGGATCGCACCTTCCTCAAGGCCGGTGAAGTCTTCAACGATGATTTCATCGACTCCTATATCGAACTGAAGATGCAGGAAGTAGCGCGCTATGAAATGACGCCGCATCCGGTTGAGTTCGACATGTACTACTCGTCCTGATTTCAAAGCCCAACGCCTTGCAAAAAAGAGCAAGGCTTTGCAAATATTAAAGGGCGCCTTCGCGGGCGCCCTTTTCGTTTGTAGCGGGATAAAATACCACCGGAGACGACGCTAGACTCATCGGCGGCGGCAAGTGTGAACGCGCCCTCGATCTTGTTTCGATCCCTTGCTGTGCTGAAAATGGCTCTGGCGTCAGACTTTGTCGCCATTGGATGCCGGCGCATCCACATCGCCGCGAGACAACACTTCCCCGGCATAGCTCTCAAGCGGACGGAAGATACTGACCAGAGCCATGAATATCATGACTGCTACCACACTTCGCACGTCGCCCGTGCCGCAGGCGCATCCAACCATGAGCGCGCCAGTTAATGTAAACGTATCTGCGCCCGACGCTGCAAACATTGTATGCGAGTTGGCGAGCGCCTGCAGAAGAGATCGCGTACCCGCCACACTGATGAATGAAAGACCACACGCAAACACCATGGTCGTCAAAACTGGCGCGGAGTCCGGGCGAAATAAAATGATCGCCATAAGTCCCAACGCAGCAACAACAGCGTGCAAACGGCTGGCGTCCGGATATCCGCGCAACCGCCGCTCTAGCCCGAAAAACGCCCCGAGCAGCAGTGTCGCCGAAACCTGACTGATAATCTGAACCAACAATTCGAGCACGCCTGTTAACCTCGCGTTAAACCTAACGCTTTGTTAACATCGGCCTGCCAGCGCCGCGAGCGTTGAGTGTTTGCGTGGTTAATCTGTGCGCGACGGTCCGCCTATAATGAGTACGTATCGAAAATTTCGGTCAGATAACAAATGACTAAGGCCGCACCTTTTTGCGCCAGCCTCTATTAAAGCGGCAGCGCCGTGTTCATTCCGGCTAACGGAAATTTCCCGCACCCCAAACGAAAAAAGAGCCCGCTTGGGCTCTTTTAACTCCATTCACGCTGAGTTAGCGCTCAATGGATCCGACGATGTTGCCGTCCTTGTCAACCAGCAGATACTGGTTGTTGACATAAGCATAGCGATACGCGGACAATTTGGTGTTGCCCTCAAACGTATAAGTCTTGACCGTACGCGGCAATGGCTTACCGGTCACAAGCTGTTCCTTGACGGTAACGGGTTCGACCTTCTTATCATACACATACTTCTGCATGTATACGCGGTCGTCCTGCGCAACTGATCCCAGTGCTCCACCCGCTACTGCGCCTGCACCCGCGCCGATAACGGCGCCGATAGGCCCGCCAACCATGGCTCCGCCTACAGCACCAGCGGCAGCTCCGCCGACAGCTCCACCTTTAGAGCGCCTTGCAGCGAATTTGAATCGAAATCTGGGTTCAAGGATTCCCAAGACGCGGCAAATCAGATTCAATCCTCCTGCTGGGGCGAGCATGGAGACTTGCGATGCCGCGTAGCTATTCGAACGATCTTCGGGTTCGGGTCATTGAGTTCGTTGAAAGCGGCGAAGCGCGTCGTGAAGCGGCCCGTTC
>CAMDKB010000452.1 GCA_945901195.1 Rhizobium sp. Q54 | reverse complement strand
CCCCCACCCCGCCACCGCTGTGCGGCGTCGACCCTCCCCGCAAGGGGGTGGGCAAGGTCGAACCCCTGTCATCCCGGAAAATCGCAAAGCGATTTATTCGGGATCGTGAGCTGCATGGTGAAATGACACAAAGGTCCCGGATCGCCTTTGGCGTCCGGGATGACACGAACTTCATCCGGCGGCCACCCTCTCCCGCAAGCGGGCGAGGGGCGCACATTGACTTACGCACCTGCCCGGACGAACGTCCCGGCCTGGAACTGCGGGAGGAAAATGATGAAACTTGCCAGGATCATGCCCGGCGCGGCCGCCGCGCTCGCGATCACCCTGATGGCCGCAAGCCCGGTCGCGGCGCAATCGGCAGTTTGGGACAATGTCATCGCGGAAGCGAAGAAGGAGGGTAAGCTCATCATCTACAACGGCACCAATTATCGCGTCGTGCGGATGGTCGCAGCCGAATTCACCAAAAAATACGGCATCCGCGTCGATGTGCTGGACGCCCGCACCACTGAAATCCGCGAGCGCATCCGTGTTGAGCAGGCAACGAACCGGACCGTGGCGAGCCTGAGTTTCAGCGGCTGGACAACGCTTTCCACCCAGCAGGCCGAAGGCGTCTGGCGCAATGTCGCTGCTATTCCCAATGTCGCCAAATTGCAGGACCCGCTGAAATCCAACGGCATGCTTGTGCCTGCGGTCACCGGCAGTTTCGCACTTGCCGTCAATACCAACCTCGTCAAGCCGGAGGATGAACCCAAAAGCTGGCACGACCTTGCCGATCCCAAATGGAAAGGCAAAATCCTTTCAGACGATCCACGCGCCGCCGGTGCGGGCAATGTATGGTTTGAAGCGACCCTCAACGCCTTCGGGCCCGGCTTTCACGAAAAGATCAACGCGCAGGTTCCCGTGTTCAGCCGTGTATTTCCTGAAAACCAGCGGCGGCTCGCGCGCGGCGAGTTTGCGCTCTACATCCCCTTCGCAATTTCGGAAATCGCGGGCCTGCGGGGCCTGCCGGTCAAGGCCATCATCCCCGTTGAGGGCGCGCCTTATGTACCCTTCGCCTGGGGCGTGCTGCGCGACGCGCCCGCGCCCAACGCGGCCCATCTGTTCATCAATTACAGCCTCGATGATGAAGGGCAGGCCATCTTCGCCAGCGAAGG
Source organism: Rhizobium sp. Q54 (assembly GCA_945901195.1). Lineage (GTDB taxonomy): Bacteria > Pseudomonadota > Alphaproteobacteria > Rhizobiales > Beijerinckiaceae > Terripilifer. The sequence continues at coordinate 2,508 of CAMDKB010000452.1, read as the reverse complement.
TTTCACCCCAGCTATTGCTGCTGCCCGCGAAAAAGTGCCCGCCGACTTAAAGCCGCTTGTCAACGCCAAACTGCTGGGTACAACGACAGTCGGCAGGCTTGATGAAATGGTGAAGGCCGCGCAGGCGCTCTACAAGTAAACAAGATCGGGATGAGGAAACGTCGCAATGATTGATATCTACACCCACATTTTTCCGGACAAGTTCTACGAGGAACTCAACAAGACCTCCCCGAAACTCGGCAATATCGGCCAGCGTCTGCGCGGCGTAAAACCGTTGTTCGATCTGGATATCCGCTTTCGCGACATGGACAAGATCGGGCCCGAATACCGTCAGGTCATTTCGCTCCCCAATCCACCCATTGAAGACATAGCTTCACCTGCGGACGGCGCACATCTTGCGATGGTCGCCAACGACGCCATGGCCGAACTCTGCGCCAAACATCCCGATCGTTTTCCAGCCTTTGTGGCCGCCTGTTGCATGACCGACGTAGACGCCTCGTTGAAGGAAATCGACCGCGCCATCAACCAGCTTGGCGCACGCGGCGTGCAGACCTTTACCAACATCAAGGGCAAGCCGCTGGATCTGCCGGAGTTCGAACCCTTCTTTGCTGCAATGGCAAAACACGATCTGCCGATCTGGATGCATCCAGCGCGCACGGCGGAAGACTTTGCCGATTACACCACCGAGCAGAAATCCCGTTATGAAATGTGGTGGTGCTTTGGCTGGCCCTACGAAACCTCCGTCGCCATGTCTCGCATCGTCTTCAATGGCACCTATGACCGCTATCCAAATCTCAGCATCATCACCCACCATTGCGGCGGCATGATCCCGTATTACGACGGCCGCGTTGGCCCCGGCCTCAATGTGCTGGGATCACGCACCATGGACGAAGATTATTCGGGCGTGCTGAAGGGGTTGAAAAAGCCACATCTGGAATATTTCAAGCAATTCTACGGCGACACCGCCATGTTTGGCGCCAGCAACGGCCTGCACAGCGGCTACAAATTCTTCGGCGCAGATCATGTGGTGTTCTCCACCGATTCCCCGCTCGGACCCGTGGCTGAATCCTTGAAGGCCATCGACGCGCTGGAACTTTCACCGGCCGACAAGAAAAAGGTGATGTCCGGCAATGCCGAGCGGATCTTGAAGCTGAAGGCGAGCTGAGACTGAACGTAGCGCGTTACGCTTAAAATTCGCGCTGCAGTTTTTCCGGGCGATATCAAACAGCTCTGCTCCGTGCGGGCCGGGTCTGGCTGCGCACCTGATTTCCCGCCCATCGCCAACCATGCTAACCAAACCTCGAAGCGCCCCACTCGCGCGCCAGATTTCACTTGTCCCAAGGGAGACCGCCATGAACGAAGTCGTAAACCCACATAAGTCGCAGCAGCATTCCCGCCCATGGAACGGCCGCTATGAAGATGCGGCGCTGGTCAGCGGCCTCGGCAAATTCACCGCAGATGTGCAGGAAACCGCCCTTTCGGCGTTTTTCGTTCGCTCCCCCCATGCAAGGGCAAAGATCAACAGCATCGACACATCCGCCGCCAAAGCCGCGTCGGGCGTAATCGCTGTTCTCACGTCCCAGGATATGGAAGCCGCTGGGCTCGGCTCGGTTTCCGGCTCCATCCCGTTCCCCGGCCGCGATGGCAAGATGCCCGTGAGCCCCTTCCGTCCGGCCCTGGCGGGCACGCTTGTGATGCATGTCGGCGAAGCCGTCGCGCTGGTGATTGCAAAAACTGCCCGCGCCGCCGAGGATGCAGGCGATCTTGTGAATATTGATTATGATGTGCTCGAACCCGTCATCGATCTCGACAAGGCCAAATCAGGCAAGGTGCAATTATGGTCCGATGCGCCAGGGAACCTGACGCTGGACTGGACTTCGCCTGAAGATGCCGATGGCGCAAAGCGCAAGGCGACAGAGGCCGCTTTCAGTGCCGCCAAGCACCATGTCAAAATCGATGTGATGAACCAGCGCATTTCCGCTGTCGCCATGGAGCCGCGCGCAGCTCTTGCAAGCTACGACAAGGGCACTGACAGCTATACCATCCACACCGGCACCCAGGGCACGATGGGCGTGAAGGCGCAGATCGCCATGGCCATGAAAGTGGATATGCCGAAAATCCGCGTCCTCTCGACCGATGTCGGTGGCGGCTTTGGCATGAAGGCTTCAATTTATGCGGAATATCCAGCCCTACTCGCAGCGGCCAAAATTACCGACGAGAAAGTGCAGTGGACAGCGACACGCACAGAATCCTTCCTCACCGACAATCAGGCGCGCGACTCCCGCTGGCACGTTGAACTTGCCTTCGACGACGATGGCAAATTCCGCGCCCTGAAAATCGATGGCGACCAGAATATCGGCGCCTACATGACAGGCGTTGCCGTGTTGATCCCCACCATTCACATCGCCGGCTGCATGCCCAGCGTCTATGACATACCCCATGTTGTGGTCGATTCCCGCTGCTATTTCTCAAATACCGTTCCCACAGGCCCCTATCGCGGCGCGGGCC
>CAMDKB010000451.1 GCA_945901195.1 Rhizobium sp. Q54 | reverse complement strand
GTTTTAGTGTGGCGATAGGTTTGATCTTTTCCATAGTCATCGTGTATATGATCAGCGCGATGATCACCGCCGATACCGTGAGCAATAATCCGGTGAACATCCCGATCTGACGGCGCGCGCGATCAACAAGCGACTGCGAAAGTATGCCTTCCTGCTCCTCCTGCGTAATAGCCTCCAGGTGTTTCCACTGCCTGATATTTTCGGCGACTATGGCGGGTGCGGCGTTCGGCACAACTCGCGCAACAACGGCGTTGACGGTCTCCCGGCTTGCCCCTGCCACCCCGCGGGCCTGCTGTACGCGCGCGGCCGCCGGATCGAGATTGAATTGTAATTTTTGTGCGTCAGCGAGCGTGATATAAACGGCGGGGTCACCGCCTGAATTCACTTGCGAAGACGTAAGCCCGACTACCGTAAAATCAGTGCGTCCGAGACGCACCCGGTCCCCGGTATCCAGACCAGAACTGCGGTCAGCCACGAGTTCGTAGTGATTGCGGGCAATCGCGCGGCCTTCTGCAATCGTGGGCGGTCCACCCGGGCGTCCAATTTTGTAGCCAATGACATAGAGCCGCAGCCGCTTGCCCTGAATGGCGCCTTCGACTGTCTGATAAGTGATTGCGCCTGCATCCTCGACACCGAATATGCGCGCGACAGCTTCGCGTGTATCACCGGGAATACGAGAAGCTTCCGCGAATGGACCGTGCGATTGGGCCTCGACTATCCACAAATCCGTTTTTGGCGCGCGGGCGATGGTCAAGGCGTCCACGACGATGCCGCGATAGATGCCAATCATCGCCATGACAACTGCCAGCAGGAGCCCGAGACCCGCGCAGGTCATCAGGAATCTGCCGAGATTATGCCGAACGTCGCGATAAGCGAGGTTCATGGTTCCCCACCTGCTGCAACGCGCGCTGCATGACCTTCGCTGAATGAGCTCTGGTCGCGGTTAACGGCAATCTTGACGCCGTCCGGCAGGGGTTCGGCGACAAGTACACGCCCGTCGATCAGACGTTCAGCGAATTTCAATGTGCGCCGCGCGAGTCTGCCGTTTTCGATGCTCCACACATCGCCTCTGACGCCATTATATTTTGCGATGGCATAGAGCGGTATGAAAAGGCCCTGTTCGATGATCCGCGTGATGATCTCAACTTCAGCCTGTTCGCCCAGATTGCGGGCCATATGTTCAGGCGAACACTTGCGGCATCGGACGTAAACGCGCCGCTCTTCTGTGACACGATCATTCTCTTCGTCGATACGTAAAACTTCCGCTTCAACTGACGTATGCGGCTCCGAGCGCAAGCGCACGATAGCCAATTGGCCCGGTTTGACGGCTCCTGCCATGGCCTCATCGATAAAGGCCCGCACCCAGATGGTTTCTGGCGCGACCAAGGAATAAACAGGCTCTGCCGCATTCACAGCGGACCCTGTCTCTTTAAGCCGGGCTATGATGCGTGATCGAAATGGCGAAACCAGTTTGTGCTGATCCAGGACCGCGCTTTCTATGGCGGAAGAAGCGGCAGTATCCTTCTGCGCAACAGTTGCGACTGAAACTTCAGCTTCTGCGACCAAAACGTCCGCCTTGGCGATCTCGGCCTGGGTGCGAGCTTCGTCACTTGCCTCGCGGGTTGCCGAGCCCCTTTCAACAAGTGTCAAACGCCGCTCTGCGATGGTTTGCTTCTGTTGATAATTCACCTGAGCACGGGTGAGTAAGGCTTTCGATTTCGCCAGAGCAGTTTCCGACTGTTGAATGGCGACTTGCGCTTTTTGCAAGCGTGCCCGCTGTACGGAATCTTCAAGCTGGGCGATTAACTTGCCTGATTCCAGAATTTGGCCCTGATCGGCCGACAGCGACGTGATGCGACCTGCTATCTGAAAACCGATCTTGGCGGATATCTGTGCTTCAATGGTGCCAATGCCAAAGAGCCTGGCTTCAACGTTTCGCTCTATTGAGGCTACTGCCACCGCAATGGGAGCTGTGGTGCGCCAAATGGCAAAGCCGCCCGCTCCGGCAAGCAAGGCGACGAATAGGACCATATAAACAGAGCGGCGCATACAGACGTTCCTGCTGGACGAGACTAGCCAGATCAGCCAGCAGGTATCAGCCGCGGCAAGCGCAGGCTTTGTTGTAACTCAAGGATCAGCCGGCAGCGTGACCGGGGCGCACCGCTATTGCAACTTCACGCCGGATTTCTGGATAATCCCGCGCCACCGCTGGGATTCCGCCTCTATATAGGCGGCAAAATCCGCCGGGGACCCGAGCGGTACATCCAGACCCTGTTTGGTGAAAATCTCGCGATTTTCCGGAGCTGAGAAAATTTCATTGGCCTGTTTGTTCAGCCAACCTACGATGGGTCCAGGTGTGTTGGCCGGAGCCAGCAGGCCAAACCACGCACTGCCTTCGAAACCCGGATAGCCCAATTCAGCCATCGTGGGCACGTCCGGCAATTGCGGTGATCGCTGCGCGGCGTTAAGCGCGAGCGGCACCAGCTTGCCCGCGCGCACATTCTCGGCCGCAAGGCCGATGAGATCGATGAGGATGGGCACGTGTCCTGCCACAGCATCCTGGGCTGCCGGTCCCGCGCCGCGATAGGGCACATGGTTCATAACGGTGCCAGTGGCGAGCTGGAACTGCTCGCCAAGCAGATGAGAAATAGTGCCGAGGCCAGCCGAGGCAAAACCATAGCCACCCGGCTTGGCTTTCAATAATGCGACAAGTTCGAGGACACTGCGTATTCCCAGCGAAGGATGGGCCACCAGCAATGTCTGTCCGGAAACCACAAGCGCCACGGGCGCAAAATCCTTTTGCGGATCGTAATTCAGCTTGCGGTCGAAATGCTGGAACATGGATTGCGTCGCGTGGTAGCCCGCATAAAGCGTGTATCCGTCCGGGGCCGCCTTTGACGCTGTTTCGGCTGCAAGAATTCCACCTGCTGCGGTCTTGCCCTCAACGACCACCTTGGCGCCTGCACGATTGCCGAGTGCTGTCGCGAACATCCGCGCGACAATGTCAGCCATGCCGCCCGGTTGAGTGGGGACCAGGATCGTTATGGTGCGCGAAGGCGAAGGGTAATCCTGCGACAAGGCAGTCGTTAAAGGCCACAAGGCGAACGCCAACAAGGCGAGCCGTATATACTGTCGCATGGATCCCCCCGGATATTTACGTTTTAATATAAATGGTGACTGGATGATGAGCAATGTTGGTGCTGCTGCGCGTCCGTCAGGCGCAGTCCCTCACTTCCTCGCCGTAAAATTCACCACCGCGCTCATGCCGCCATGCGAAGAGCCCTCGTGCATTTCCAGTTCTTCTTCCACGATCTTCATGTCCTTCATGCCGGCAAACGCTTCTTCCAGCATCGCGGGCGTGTAGAGCTGTTCAAGAATGCCGGGGCCGCCCGTCTTGTAGACCAGCTGCTTGGGTGAATAGCCCTGAATGATCATGAGGCCGCCGGGTTTCATGGCCTTGCGCATGCCGGCCCATTTCACCGCGCGCTCGGCGGGTGTGGAAAATTGCGTGAAAATTTCCGCCACCACATCGAACGCGGCTTCTGGATAATCCCAGGTGTGCACATTGGCTTCCACGATGGCCAGCTTCACGCCGCGCTTGTCCGCGAGGGTCTTCGCCTTGGCTTGCCCATTGGGCGAAAAATCCAGCGAGGTCGCATCCAG
>CAMDKB010000450.1 GCA_945901195.1 Rhizobium sp. Q54 | reverse complement strand
CCGGCCGCCTATCCGCAGATTTCCTACGATGTGGCGAAGGATTTTGCGGCCATCGCATCCTTCGGCAGCGTGCCGAATGTAACCATCGTCAACCCCACGCGCGGCATCAAGACGTTGAAAGATCTGGTGGCCGAGGGGCAACGCAAGGGCGAATTGCTGTTTTCTTCCGCAGGCGTTGGCAGCGCAACGCACTGGGCGGCAGAGCGCTTTCGCATCGCAGCGGGCCTGAAAGTGGCGCATGTGCCATTTCGCGGCGGGCCAGAGGCGACCATGGAAGTGGTTGCTGACCGCGTCGATTTCGCCTGCATGGGCACATCGTCCTCGATGTCACTGATCGAGTCCGGGAAACTTGTGGCGCTCGCGGTCAGCACACCGCAACGTTCGCGCGCACTGCCCAACGTGCCCACAACGATTGAAGCGGGATTTCTTGATTCCGATTACACCTTCTGGAATGGTTTGCTCGCGCCGGCAAAAACGCCGCGCGAAATCATCAACAAGCTCTATGAAGAGACACGCAAGGTGCTCGCCACGCCTGCGGTGATCGAAAAACTGAAGGTGCAGGCGATAGAGGAAATGCCGCTGAAGCCGGAGGAATTTGACGCGCTCATCCTGCGGGAAATCGAAGTCAACAAGGCGCTCGTGAAAGCTGCCGGATTGAAATTCAACTGATCGCTGTGTTTTTAGAAATTGGCGCGTCTTTAAAAATTGGCGCGCCTTTAAAAATCGCTATCTTGCAGCTCGTAAACGCCCTTGCGTCCACGATCATAGACTTTGGCGGCTACCGCGTTGATACGATCTCGTGCGCTGTCAAAGGCTGCCAGCATGGCCGCTTCGTCGGACGGCATGTCGGGATGCAAGCGTCGGAGCGCCGCTTCACCAATATAGAATGCAGCTTCCAGAGCGCCATTGCTGCCCCAGAACAAAACCACCCGCCGTGCAGGATCAAAAGAGCGGCTGTTGTTGGGAAATCCAATAGCGGCGTTTTGTGCCGCCGGACGCCCTTGCCATATGTCGCGCCAGCTCATGGCGTCCTGCTTTCTGGCGCGGGCCTATTTTGGCTTCTTGCCCGTGAGTGAAGAATTTGTCTGAAATCCTGCCGAAGCAAAAGGCGACGGTGTATTGCCGGTCTTTTCCTTGTTTTTGTCGGCCTTGGGTTTCTTCTTTTCTTTATTACTTTTCTGAACCTTGCCCATAGTCTGCTCCTGCGTTTTGCGGGAGCTTACGCTGATTTGGCGGGTCTGTACGATTAATTCCGAAAAATCGGGTATTATTTGGCAATGTCCTTCAAAGCGCCAGCATAATCCTCGGGCTTGAAGCCAATCTGGAGCTTGCCCTCCACATCCAGCACCGGACGCTTGATCATGGAGGGTTGCGCCAGCATCAACGCTATGGCTTTGGCTTCATCCAGATTTTGCCTGTCTGCCTCCGGCAGCTTCTTGAATGTAGTACCCGCACGATTGAGCAGCTTTTCCCATCCAGCCTTTTGCGACCATGTCTTGAGCGTGGCCTGATCAATGCCAGCCGTCTTGTAATCGTGAAAGCCATGCGCAACGCCATGCGTCTCCAGCCAGGTGCGGGCCTTCTTCATCGTGTCGCAGTGTTTAATGCCGTAGATGGTGATGGGCATGGGGTGTCCGCGCAAAAGTGCTTCCGCCTGATCTTGCACGATGGCGCGGTGGATTCAATGTGTGAAGCATGGTGGTGGGGTGAGACGCCGTTTTCTCAAGTGAGCCAGTCTTCGCTGCGCAGACCATCGACTCGGATAAATTCGCGGAGATTGCCAGTCACGACAATGAGCCCCCGGCTACGGGCATGACCGGCTATCATCAGGTCGTAGCCGCCGATGACCTGACCCTGCCGTTCGAGACCTGCGCGAATGTCAGCCGCGTGGGCTGCCGCGTCCGCATCGAAGGGCAGCACGTCGAGCCGCGCCGCGAAGTGCACGACATCGCGGCGGTTATGCTCGGGCCGCGCGGATTTCGCAGCGCCATGAAGCAGTTCCATCAACACGACAGTCGAAATACACAGGCTTTCCGCTTCGGCATTGAAACGCTCGCGCAATTGCGGCGGCCTGTCGCGCAGCACGCGAATGCAGAGGTTGGTGTCCAGCAGATAGCGCAACATCACAAGTCTTCGCGCGTCTGTGCCTCAGGCTGATCACGGCCGGGAAGATCGATGCCGGGGGCCTCGAAAAAATCGTCCCAGAGAGATTCTGCCGGCACGATGACGCGCTTTCGCCCCTCCTTCAATATGGCGACGTCTTTCACGCCCTTGGGAAAGGCGACATCCTTCGGCAGGCGCACGGCCTGCGAGCGGTTTGACTGGAAGAGGGTTGTGCGGGTCATGCGGGGAAAATGGGAGCTGGATAGGGATATGTCAATGGGATATACGCATTATTCGAGGCGCATTGGAAATCTGGCCTCAGATGTGTTACATGACCATTTATATGGTCAGGAGCTCTTTATGGCAGCGATCAATCTAGCCGAAGCCAAGGCGCATTTGAGCGAGCTGGTAGACCGAGTTGAGGCCGGCGGCACTGTCGAGATTACCCGACGCGGCAAGCCGGTTGCGCGGCTCGTTGCGGCAGCGGGGCCACGCAAGCGCATTGATGCATCCGGGCTGCAGGCGTTGACCAAGACCCTGCCGCCACAGCCCGAGTCTGCCGGTCTCGTGCGCGCGATGAGGGACACAGACCGTTACTGATGCTTTATCTCGATACTTCGCTGATCGTCGCGGCGCTCGCCAATGAGCCCATGACGGCGCGCGCCCAGTTGTGGCTTGCGGCCCAAGAACCGGAGCTGCTTTACATCAGCGAATGGACCATCACGGAAATGTCCTCCGCGTTGGCGATCAAGCTGCGAACCGGGCAAGTCAACCTCGAGCAACGCGCAGCCATGCTCGCCATGTTCAATAAGCTGATCAACGAGAGCCTCAATGTGCTGCCGGTGACCGGCGCACATTTTCGCGCTGCTGCGCGGTACGCGGATCAACACACACTGGGCCTTCGAGCCGGCGACGCGCTGCACCTCGCCATAGCCTCAGAGCATGGCGCCGCGGTTCATACGCTGGAACGGAAGCTGGCAGAAGCCGGGCTGGCTTTGGGGGTGACGAGTGTTGTGTTGGGGTGAGGCGGAGAGCACGGCTTCATCCTCCCCCCTCGTGCTTAGCATATCAAATGGTGACAGGCGTCTTGCGCACCCCTCAGATGAGTTTCATGTGTAGCCGAATTAGCAAGGAAAATAATAATGTCCCAGCAAAAACGACACCATTATATTCCTAAATTTCATCTCAAGAGATGGACCGGCACTTCCCAACAATTGGTCGAATTTGCGAGGCGACATCAAGGAGTGACCGCGCGACCTACCTTTCCTGCTGGTACCGGGTACCAGGAACGACTGTATGAAGCGAAAGTCTTCTCCGACAATAGACGTTACTTCTACGAGACTGAATTTCTACAGAATGTAGACACTAACGCGGAAACTTCAATCAGGATGTTGGAAGAAGGACGTAACGACTGGAATGATCAAACTCGATCGGCATGGAGCAGATTCATTATATCGCTTCTTATTAGAGCGCCTCGCGCCTAATTTGGATCATATCCCGCGTGCCTAAAATAGTTGGCGCATTCTTCCGACGCAAATTCGTCGAGGAGTTCGCCTATTTTGGTCCACAATCCCTCGACAGTTCGCTTCGCTGCTTTGCGCAAGAGC
>CAMDKB010000449.1 GCA_945901195.1 Rhizobium sp. Q54 | reverse complement strand
CGCAGCCGACTTCGCGACCATCCGAGGATTCCTCTCAACCGCAAAAAAGCAGGGCTGGAACATCATCGAAGCCCTGAGCCGGGACCCGCCGGACCTCGCAAAAAGGCTGCGCCCCGCTTAACATCGCCCAGGAACCTGGGCAGTTACGGAAAAGTGGACAAGAAACCTGGAAATGCGAAAACGCTGACACGTGTGACTAAAACGCAACACCAAAGCGCTCATTTTCTCTCAGATTTGTTGCAAAATTACGCTTGCAGATTGCGCCAGTTTTGGCCGTGTACACGGGACATGGCTGCTGACACGATTTGCGGATTGCCCAAGCTGTACCCCAATAAAAAAATCCGGCAGCTATTGCCAAGTTTCAAATTTCGTCGCTGAATGCTTCGAGCAGGCAAACGGGGGCTCGCATGCTGGAAAAACTGTTTCAACTGGACGCAAACGGCACAAATGTCCGCCGGGAAATATTGGCCGGCGTAACGACGTTTCTCACGATGGCGTATATCATCTTCGTCAATCCGGCCATTCTGAAAGATGCGGGCATGGATTTTGGCGCGGTCTTCATGGCCACCTGCTTGGCTGCGGCGTTCGGCAGTGCGTTCATGGGCCTCTATGCCAATTATCCTATAGCACTGGCCCCGGGTATGGGGTTGAACGCCTATTTCACGTTTGGTGTCGTCAAAGGCATGGGCCTGTCCTGGCAGGTAGCGCTAGGGGCTGTGTTCATCTCAGGACTGATCTTTCTTGCGTTATCACTGGTTAAAATTCGTGAGTGGATCGTCAACGCCATCCCGATGTCGATGAAACTGGGCATAGCCGCCGGCATAGGGCTGTTTCTGGGCATCATTGCACTCAAAAATGCAGATATAATCGTTGCGCATCCTGCAACCTTGGTGACTCTGGGCAAAGTCAATACAATGCCAGTCCTGCTCGCAGCGATTGGTTTTGCGCTCATCATTGCGATGACCGCGCGAAAAATTCCAGGCGCTATCATCATTTCCATTCTCGCGGTGACTGCCGTCGCCATCGGATTGGGCCATGCGAAGTTTGGCGGCATCGTTTCGGCGCCGCCATCCATTGCGCCAACTTTTGCGCAGATGGATTTGAAGGGCGCGATCAACGTAGGCTTCTGGACAATCGTATTCGTCTTTCTGTTCGTGGATCTCTTCGACAACACAGGCACGCTGATTGGCGTCGCTCACCGCGGCGGCATGCTCGACAAGGACGGTAAGCTGCCACGTATCGGCCGGGCGCTGATCGTGGATTCCACATCGGCCTCTGTGGGTGCTGTGCTCGGCACGTCCACGACGACCAGTTACATAGAGAGCGCCGCTGGCGTGGACGCAGGCGGACGCACGGGGCTGACGGCTGTGGTCGTTGCGATATGTTTTCTACTGGCGATCTTCTTTGCGCCTCTGGCCGGTACAGTGCCGGCTTTTGCGACCGCACCGGCGCTCCTTTACGTGGCTTGCCTGATGTCGCGGAGCCTCAAGGATCTCGATTGGGAGGATGTCACCGAATTTGTGCCGGCGATGGTGACGGCCATCACCATGCCGCTTACTTTCTCGATCGCGCACGGCATCGGCATCGGGTTCATCACTTATGCGGCTGTGAAGATTCTAGCCGGGCGCTGGCAAGAGATGAATATCGCGGTCCCCATCATCGCAATAGCATTTCTGGTCAAACTCATCGTTGCCTGAGCCAAGAACAGAGCCGGGCTACTGGAATTGACAGAGCCGGACTAACGGCATTGAGAGCGGTCCGGTGCATGCCTGTAGGGGCAGTGCACCGCGCGGCAAGTGCATGTAAATCTTCTAAAATTTTAAAATACAACGATTAAAGTCAAAGACTTGTAAGAAGATCAGCCAGCTTTAAAAGTGGTGATGGTCAACGAAAATTAGTACTTTTGAAATGTTTTGGTTCTATCAACAAGTCGGGACGTTTTTATTTTGTAGCTCTTATTTCCGGAGCACCTAGGTAGCTGCCATGACCAAGCTTACTGTGAACACGGGCTATGAAAAGGGCGTCTCAAGCAAGCAGGCAATTGAAGAACTCAAGGCGGGGCGCAAGCAGGAGGGCAAATCCAGCCTGCCCAAGATAGTCACGGATATTCTTAACCTGAGCGTGTGTGCTGTGGTCGGCGGTGGCGTCGCATGGTTTACGCTCAAGTTCCTGACTTGAGTCATTAACAACCAGATTTTTTCAGAATGGAACTTTCCATCAGTTCTTCTTGTATGTTCGCACTGTTCCCGTGGGAACAGCAATTCGCCATGTCATCCGTCATCTTCTCGTACATGGAAGATGGCTGCGAAGAACGCAGGTATCCATCTTCCGGACACTAACTTTCGGGAGAATGAACATGCGCAAACTATTGATCAAAGCTCTTCTCGCATCCGCTATTTTCGGCCTCGGCGCAACGCAGGGCAATGCTGGCTCTTACGGATATGGCGGCGGGCAGGCACAGTTGGCTCAATACGGTGGCGGCTACGGTGGTGGCGGCTACAGTGGCGGTGGCTACGGCGGGGGATATCAGGCCCAGTGCTATTGGGAAAGAAAACACGTTCGCATCTGGGATGGCACCTACAACCGGTGGACCTGGGTCTGGCAGCGCGTGCGGACCTGTCATTGACAATTGGTAGGCCAACATAGGCAAAGTTTCTGGTTTGTGTCGGCTTTAGTCTCGGACAGGCAGCGTCGGTTGCCTGTTTCGACCATGCGGCTGCTTCTGCCTTGATTGGTGAGAATGGTCCTGCGACAATGATTTATGAATTGCACCGGGAGACAATGAAATGATTGACCGCCGTGACCTTCTCAGAAAATTGAGCCTGAACGGACTCGGTCTTGCTTTGCTCCCGGTCTGCGATATCACGTCCGCGCTCGCACAGACACCTGATGGCGCAGTCGGCACAGTGTCAGTCGTGGAGGGCAGCGCGACAGCACGCAAGGGCGCAGAGCCCAGGGTGCTAGGCGCAGGGCAGCAGGTATTTGCAGGGGAGAGGTTGCAGACGGGCGGCGAATCCAAACTGCAAGCCGCCCTGGGCGCAGCAACGCAATTGTATATGGGCGCCAATACACGCGTGACCATCGATGGCAACCTTGTTCAGCGTGGCGGGATCATCAGGTTGGGCTCGGGCGCATTGATGTTCGAGCGTCGCGATCCTGACCCAAAACCTGAAGTGGCGATACATTCGCCCTATGCCCGTCTTGCGGTTCGCGGGACGAGCGTATTTGCAGGACCAAGCAATGGTGTATTCGGTGTCTTTGTCAGTCACGGCGAGGTTGTCGTAACCAATCCAGGCGGTTCAGTGACTTTGCGGCCAGGGGAAGGGACCAACATCACCCGCCCCGGCGCCAAGCCGACCCCCGCCGCTGTCTGGGGAGCCGCCCGGATCAACGACGCCATGCGCTCCGTCCGTTGAATTGAAAAACATTATCCGCGATGCGACTCGACACATCGCTTTGGTCCGGACGGACAGACAATTGGAAAACTATTGGCGCGGGCTGCTCTTGGCTCCCAATGCAGACGAATAGATCTTGAGCAGTTTGCGCACCTGCGCTTCCCACGAATATTTATCGTGCAGCAATTTTCGGCGCTCCTCATCCAGATGGTAGAGATGCTTTTCGTTGAAGAGCCTCGGTGTCGCGCCGACCACCACCTTGCGGCGGCATATCGGGGACCTCGAAGCCTGCGTGAAAGCACGCTACGAGGCTGCGCCGA
>CAMDKB010000448.1 GCA_945901195.1 Rhizobium sp. Q54 | reverse complement strand
AGGTCTGGTCTTCTTTCAGCAGTTTGGATCGCTCCGCAGCGCTGAGCCGATGAACGATAGGAGGGGCGGACATCGAGGGTTACTCTGGAAAATGTTCGCAGAGTGTAAGCGAATCGGGCTGCCAGCCTATTCAATACAGATGGCGGAGGAAGCAGTCAGCTGCGAACCCTCCTCCGTTTGGTTTCCCTGAAAAACAGGGAAAATTGCAAATTCGTCGGTTTTTGACTGGCATCAGACCCAGCAAGGCGCCAGAATTTCTGTGGTTTTCCCTGCTGACAATAACTGGGAACACTGAAGGAATTCTCAGGGAAACTATCTGCCTATATCAGGGAATCATTCAGGCTCTTAGGTCGATCAACAGACCTACAAGCGATGCCAACCGGCAAAGATTGCCGAGTGGGAGATCGTCATCGCCTCAGGAACGGTCATTCTGGCGATAGCTGCGCGTGTCAGGGGCGCGTTGCCATTAGCCTAACATCAACATCTCAAGGTTGTATCCACGCGGAGCCGAGATTTTCGTTTATTGTTATATCGCAGAAACAGCAGCCTTAAAAATCGTCGCCATATCCGCAGCGCTTGTCGGGCGTGGATTTCCGCCGGTCGAAGGATCGCGCTGGGCATGTTCGCCGATCATATCGGCCTGATCGATGGGCACGCCGATTTCGCCAAGGCTGTTTGGAATGTCCAATTGCCTACGAAATGCAAGCACCCACGCGTAAACCGCATCGAAGCCATTTTCACCCAGCCCTAGATAACGAGCCAGCGGGATCATCTTGTCCGCAATCGCTGGACGGTTGAACATCATGACATAGGGTAGCACGATAGCGTTAGTGAGGCCGTGATGGGTGTTGTAAAATGCCCCGACCGGATGCGAGATCGAATGAACCGCGCCCAACCCCTTCTGGAATGCTGTTGCGCCCATCGACGCCGCTGCCAACATCCGTGAACGCGCCTTGATGTCGTCGCCGTTTGCATAAGCGCGCGGCAGATAGTCCTTGACCAGTCGCATCCCTTCAAGCGCTATCCCGTCTGCCATAGGATGAAATCCCGGAGCGCAGTAAGCCTCGAAGCAGTGGACAAAGGCATCCATGCCGGTCGCTGCAGTGATGCCTGCGGGCAGCCCGACCGTCAGCTCAGGATCGGCAATCACCGCCACGGGCAGCATTTTGGGGTGGAAGATGATCTTCTTCTCATGGGTCTCTTGCTTGACGATAACCGAGGCGCGGCCAACCTCTGATCCGGTGCCCGCTGTGGTTGGCACCGCGATCACGGGCGCAATGCCCGCTGGGTCAGCGCGTGTCCACCAGTCCCCCACGTCCTCGAAATCCCACAGCGGCCGGGTCTGGCCCACCATGAAGGCAATCGCCTTGCCAACATCAAGCCCAGAGCCGCCGCCAACTGCGATCACGCCGTCATGTCCGCCGCTGCGGCAAAGCGCTGTGCCTTCATCGACATTCCTGCCCACAGGATTGCCCTGCACTTCGGCATAAACGGCAGATGGGAGGCCCGCTTTTCTCAAGACATCGCAAACAGTCACTATGATGCTGCTACTCGCCAATCCCTTGTCGGTGACGATCAGCGGTTTGCTGATTCCAGCGAGCGCGCAGGCCTCTCCCAGACCGGCAATACGCCCCGGCCCGCTCCATATTTTGGTCGGGTAATTCCAGTTGCCGGTCAGTATCTCGGTCATATCAAGCCTTTGTGTCCAAGCGGAAATGATGGGATTTTGGGCGGGTGAGATGTGCGAAACCCAGCGCACTGAGTGTTGTGCCACGCCCAGTATCCTTTACCCCAGTCCAGGCGAGCGCGGGATCAAGATAGTCGCAGCGATTGAGGAATACGGTGCCGGTTTCCAATTGCGCTGCAATGCGGTGCGCGGCGGCGGCGTCCGCGCTCCAGATCGATGCCGTCAGGCCAAATCGGCTATCGTTCATCAGTTGGATCGCCTCATCGTCACTCGAAATCTTCATGATCCCAACGACCGGGCCAAAGCTCTCATCGCACATCACCGACATCGCATGGCTGACCCCGGTCAGCACCTGCGGGGCCATATAGGATGTACCTACAACGTCGCGCGGAAAGGTCGCCGGATCGATATGCGCTGTGGCTCCCGCTGCAATTGCCTCCGCGATTTGACCGCGAACGAAATCGGCGGCGAGTGCTTTGACCAGCGGGCCAAGTGTGGTCGCTGGATCAAGCGGATCACCCATCACATATGTTTTGGTCAGCGCGACAAAGCCATCGACAAATGCATCGAACAGGCTCTCATGCACATAGATGCGCTCAATCCCGCAGCAGCTTTGCCCCGAATTGAAGAACGCCCCGTCAACCAGATTTTCAATTGCAAAGGGCAGATCAGCATCAGCGCGAACATAGGCAGGATCCTTTCCGCCCAGTTCAAGTCCGACCGAGATGAACGCGCCTGCCGCCGCGCGCTCGATCACCTTGCCCGCCTCAACCGAGCCGGTGAAGCAGACCATATCGATGCCGCTAGAGACAATCAATTGCGCCGTTTGATCGTGGCTGAGCGCAAGATTCTTTAACAACCCATGCGGAAAACCTGCTTTATCAGCCGCCATCTGAAAACGTTCGCCGACCAGCAACGTTTGAGCTGCGTGTTTAAGAATCACCGCATTTCCGGCCATCAGTGCTGGCACGACCGAATTGACTGCGGTCAGATACGGAAAGTTCCACGGCGCAACCGTGAGCACGACCCCTAATGGTTCGCGGGTGATGAAGCGTTCAAAACCTGATTTTTCCAGCAGCGTTACTGGCGCAAGCGCTGCATCGGCAATCCCGATCATGTAACGCGCCCGCTCTTCAAAGCCGCGCAATTCGCCAGCTCCGTAACGCACTGGCCGCCCCATCTGCCGCGCCAGTTCGGGAATAATCTCGCCCTGCATCGACAGCATCGCATCGACGAACGCATGGCATAATGTCGCACGGTCGCGAACCGATTGCGCGCGCCAGTCGCGCTGGGCCGCTCTGGCAGCCGCGACAGCATCGCTGACGGCTGTGTCGGTTGCAAAGGCGCGCGACGCAAGAATACTATCATCAACCGGGGATACGCAGGTAAATAGCGACATAATTTTCCTAAGGCTCAGATAATCTCGAAATAACGCGCCAACTGCCAATCGGTAATCGCCTTGCGGGCTTCGTGTTCTTCCCATTCGCGAGTTGCAGCGTAATGGTCAACAAACTTGTCGCCGAACAATAAACGCGCCGGCTTTGAGGCCTTCAAGCGCTGGGCCGCATCCCAGAGTGTCGTTGGTAGCACAAGCTTAGCTGGAAATTTTTCGGCATAGGCATTGCCCGCAATCGGTTTGGTCGGCTCAATCCGGTTCTGTATTCCCCACAGCCCTGAGCCAATGCTGGCTGCAAACGCGATATAGGGATTGATGTCGGCAGCAGCGATCCGGTATTCGACGCGCCGGGCGTTGGGTGAACCACCAATAACCCTGAGCGCACAGGTGCGGTTTTCATAGCCCCAACTCGCACTAGTCGGTGCCCAAGCGCCGGGAACCAGCCTAGTATAGCTATTGACGGTGCAGGCGATCATGCTGAGCAATTCGGGCATCAGCGCTTGTTGCCCGCCGACGAACCAGCGCATCGCATCGGACATGCCAAGCGGCTTGGTGTCATCATAGAAGATCGGCTTGCCCGACTTTTGATCCACGAGCGACATGTGGAGATGGCCCGATTGACCCGGCCAATCATT
>CAMDKB010000447.1 GCA_945901195.1 Rhizobium sp. Q54 | reverse complement strand
CCCGGTGTCATTGCTGTCTTTACCGGTGCTGACCTTGACGCGGGCGGGGCAGGGCCGCTCCTCAACGACGCTCAATATTCCGACCGTTCGGGTCGCCCGATGAGCAAACCGCCGCGCAAGGTACTGCCGACCGAGCGCGTGCGTTTCGTTGGCGAATGTGTGGCGCTGGTCGTCGCTGAAACCTATCACCAGGCGCGCGAAGCCGCCGAAGCGCTCGAAATCGACTACAGCCCCGTCGCCGCCATCGCTGGTACGGCCGCCACCCTCGA
The DNA here is from genome assembly GCA_945901195.1 of Rhizobium sp. Q54. Taxonomy (GTDB): domain Bacteria; phylum Pseudomonadota; class Alphaproteobacteria; order Rhizobiales; family Beijerinckiaceae; genus Terripilifer. The sequence goes on along the minus strand of CAMDKB010000447.1, from coordinate 3,470 downwards.
ACCGGGGGCACCAAAAGTCTGGCCGGAATTTGACTCCAACATGGTCGTCCATTGGGAATATGGCGAGGCCGCAAAGGTTGACGCAAAGCTCGCCGCCTCAGCGCATCGAGTCCGCCTGGATCACACCAATAACCGCCTTGCTGTCGTGCCAATGGAGCCGCGCGTCGTCGCTGCCGTCTATGACAAGGCTGCAAACGCCATGACCGTATATTCCCCCACACAGGGCGGCCGCCGCATCCAGATGATGCTGGCGACACAAATGCTGAAAATGCCGCCCGACAATGTGCGCGTCATTTCGCACGATACGGGCGGCGGGTTTGGGATTCGCTCAAAGACTTATCCCGAGACAGTGTGTGTCGCTTTCGCAGCGCGCGCCTTGAACCGCCCCGTGAAATGGCGCGGCGACCGCAGCGAAACATTCCTGAGCGATTATCATGGACGCGATCAGGTGAATTTTTGCGAAATGGGTCTCGACGACCATGGCAAGATCACCGCGCTGAAGGTGCAGACGCTGGTCAATGTCGGCGCTTATCTTTCAGAAAACGGCGTGCGTCTGCCGATGGAAGGTGGTGGACGCATAATTCCGTGCATGTATCACGTCGATGACTTCTATTTTTCGGTGAAGCCCGTCTTCACCAACACGATCTGCACCGACACATATCGCGGCGCGGGTCGTCCGGAAGCCAATTACATCATGGAAAGGCTGATGGATGAGGCTGCCGTCGCGTGCAATCTCCCCCGCGAAGAGGTTCGCAGCCGCAATTTCATCAAACCCTCGCAATTTCCCTATGCGACACATCTGGGCTTCGTGATCGACTCCGGCGACTTTGACGGCACCATGCAGATGGCGCTGGACGCGGGCCACTGGACCACATTCGAAACCCGACGCAAGGAAGCCGCTTCACGCCAAAAGCTGCGGGGCATCGGCCTTGCAACATTCATTGAAGGCGCAGGCAGCCGCCCACTCGAGGGTATGCGTATGCGCCTCGACAGCGCGGGCAAGGTCACCTTGAACGCTGGCACCTATTCGCACGGGCAAGGCCATCATACCGTCTATTCGCAGCTCGTGAACGAATTCCTGGGTGTCGATTTCGACGATGTCGCGCTGATCAACGGTGACACCGGGACAAGCCCCAAGGATTCCATCGGCACGTTCGGCTCGCGTTCCTCGATGGTGGGCGGCATGTCCATTCGCATGGCGGCAACGAAAATTATTGAAAAGGGGAAAAGGATCGCGGGCCATCTGCTGCAGGCTCAGCTCGAACAGGTGACATTCGCCGACGGCGTCTTCAAGACCAGTGCAAGCAGCATCACCCTGAAAGAGGTCGCGGCAGCAGCGCATGATTCATCACGACTGCCCGAAGGGCTTGCGCCCGGGCTCGATGAAGAAGTCACTTACAAGGGCGAGAGCGAAAACTTCCCCAACGGCGCGCATGTGGTGGAACTGGAGATCGATCCGGACACCGGCGAAATCGAGATCGTGAATTACGTCGCGGTCGACGATTGCGGTGTCGTGCTCAATCCCTTCATTGTGCACGGCCAGGCGCAGGGCGGCATAGCCCAGGGCGTCGGGCAGGCGCTGACTGAAGACGTGATGTACGATGCTGAGGGCCAACTCCTGAGCGCCTCGTTCATGGATTACGGCATGCCCCGTGCGCATCACCTCTCCCATATCGACGGACTTTTCAACATCGTGCCCAGCAAGACAAATGAGCTGGGAGTGAAAGGTGCGGGCGAAGCGGGCGCAACTGGAGCGCCAGCCGCGATCCTGTCGGCAGTTGCCGATGCGCTGAAGGACTTGGGCATCCGGCATATCGACATGCCGCTGACGCCCGAGAAGGTCTGGCAAGCGATGAAGGGCGCGCGCGGGTAGCGTCCATTGTCAAAGCCCTTTCATTGCCAGTACAACCGCAATAGCATTGCGGAGACATTGCTACAGGGAAGAAGCGGGACGATGGATAGTCGGCTGCACATGCGAACCCCAGGCCGAAGTCGGGCATTCACTTCGGCTATGATCGGGCAAAAGCCGCAAAGGATGGAAGCCCTGATTGGGCGCTTCCATTCCCACGGTTGAGCGTCCTGCCGCGCGCGGGCGCGCTTGCGCCTTTCAGCGTCCGCAGTTTCAGGTTCCAGTGGCCTGCCGACCTCTGCGCCTCCTGGGCGTTCGAAATGGAGACCCTGATTCTCGGTTGGTATGTACTGGTCGAGACCCAGTCAGTACTGATGCTGACGATTTATGCCTCCATGCAATACCTCGGCACACTACTCGCGCCGATGTTCGGAGTCATGGGCGACCGGGCCGGGCAACGCACTCTGCTCTCGGCGATGCGGGGCTTCTACTTTCTGCTGGCCGCGACCATCATGACCCTGGCCTTCACCGGTCTGATGAGCCCCTACCTGGTGCTTGGTACTGCCGCCTTGATGGGGTTGGTAAGGCCGTCAGACATCGGCATGCGCACAGCGCTGGTGGGGGAAACTGTTCCCCATGCTCAATTGATGGGGGCCATGAGCATTCAACGCACCACCCAGGAGTCGGCGCGCATCGTCGGTGCAACGACAGGAGCGGGACTGGTGGCGGGTCTGGGCATAGGGCCTGCGTATATAGTTGTGGTCTGTTTCTACGGCGTTTCCTGCCTGCTGACCCTGCAAACTGGCGCGGCAAGACCCGTCAAAACGGTGCAGTCAGGACAAATCGCACAGCCCTCTCCTTGGCTCGATCTGAAGGAGGGGCTCGCCTACGTCTGGAATACGCCCTATTTGCGCAGCGTGATGGTCCTCGCATTTCTCTTGAACATGACGGCCTTTCCGATTTTCGGAGGCCTCCAGCCCTATGTTGCCAAGTCGATCTACGGGGCCGACCAGAAGACGCTGGGATACATGACAGCTTTTGCTGCTTCCGGCGCACTGTTCGGATCAATTGTAATGACCCGTTTCAGCAGCTTTTTTCAGCCGTCGCGGCTTATGATTTACGCGAGCATCGCGTGGTATCTGGTGCTGCTTGTTTTCTCGCAAATCGAAACGGCGGAACTGGGCATGGTCGTGCTGTTTTTCGCCGGCGTCACGCAGGCGGCTTCGCTGATTCCCATGGCGGCCATTCTCTTGCGCAATTCCGACCAGAAGTTTCGTGGCCGGATCATGGGTGTGCGGATGCTCGCCATTTACAGCAACATGCCCGGCATATTGCTGGCTGGGTTTCTCATTCCAAGACTAGGATATGCGACGGTAGCGGCAGCCTATTGTGTCTTTGGCATCATCATGACTGTGGTGATTGTTTACCATTGGCGAACCGCACTTTGGCGGAATGACGCGCCCTCAAACGTGCATTATACCATCTCCCTTGATGCGTGACTCGTTCTGGCTATCCAAATCAGTCGGTGTCTGATTCATTCGTGGCGAACGAGGAGGTTCGTCATGTCTTTGCCTATTCCCCTGCGCGCGGATTTCGACGCGAAAACGCTTCGGAGTTTGGC
>CAMDKB010000446.1 GCA_945901195.1 Rhizobium sp. Q54 | reverse complement strand
TTGTTCGCCCTGTCAAAGGACATGATCGATCCTACCCTCGTGGAACGGATCATATCGGTGTTGAAATACGACGAGCCGATTTCACTTCACGACTTATCCGCGATCGTTGGCGGTCCGACATCAAGGTTGCTCGCCAACGTCGCTATCCTAGCCAAAATGGGCTTCGTTTCCTTCGAGGCGCTCACGGATGGCTGATCCACTTCACTTGAGCAACGGGCTGGGGCGCGGTCCGCGAACCTCCGGCGGCAAGTCCGAATTGGGCGCGGCTCTGCGCGAATGCAGAACCCAAATCATCTGCGTTGGAGTGTTCAGCGCAGTCGTCAATATCTTGATGTTGGTCGGCGCATTTTACATGCTGGAGGTCTACGATCGCGTGCTTCCAAGCAGGAGTATCCCGACGCTGGCGGTCCTGTCGATCCTTGCGCTCGTCCTGTTTGGCGCGCAGGGCTTGTTCGATTTCATCCGAGCCCGCCTCCTGATCCGGATCGGAAATCATCTTGATGAACGTCTGAATGGCCGCATCTTTGATCTGACATCGCGCGTCCGTCAGATCAATCGCGTGTTGCCTGATACTGATCAGGCCCAAAGATACCTGGATTCCATCAAGAGCTTTCTGTCGAGTGGCGGACCCATCGCAATCTTTGATCTCCCATGGATCCCGTTTTTCATACTGGTCATGTGGCTTTTGCACTGGATGTTGGGTCTTGCCGCCGTGGTCGGGGCGATCATTCTGGTCGGGTTGACTGTCTATATGGAGTACAGCTCTCGTGAGCCGGTGCGGGAATTTGGCGAGAAGTTGACGAAGCGATCAAGCCTTGCTCTTGCGGTGCAGCGAAATGCTGAAGTGATCGCTGCAATGGCCATGCACCCCGCCTTGGCTGAAAGGTATGCTGCGGAAAGCGCGGCCGCGAGCAAAGCGCATACGTCCCTTAGCGACAAAGGCGGTGGACTGGGCTCCATATCCAAAGTGCTCAGACTGGTCATGCAATCAGGTGCGCTCGGATTGGGTGCGTTGATCGTGATTTGGGGTGAGGGATCGGGTGGCATCATGATCGCCGGATCCGTCTTGTTCGGGCGCGCCTTTGCCCCCGTCGATCAGGCGATCGCGAACTGGCGGAGCTTCTCAACCGCACGAGAGGCTTGGGGCAAATTATCTGAGCTTTTGCAGTTTCTAAAACCTCAGGAACCCAAGCTGAGCCTCGCGCCCCCGAAGCAATTTGTCAGCGTGGAAAGCCTTTCGTTTGTGGAGGTGCGATCCCAGAGAGTTCTGCTGAGGGATGTTTCATACTCTTTGCAAGCAGGTGCAGGCTTGTGTGTGATCGGACCAAGCGGTGCTGGAAAATCCACCTTACTTCGGCTTCTCGTGAACGTGTGGTCGCCCACCACCGGCCGGGTCATGCTTGATGGCGCATCCCTTGACCAATGGCCGAGGGACGATCTGGGCCGCCACATCGGATACCTTCCGCAAGACGTCGAACTCTTTTCGGGCACGATCGCCGAGAACATCAGCCGGTTCTATGCCGACGCTGACTCCGAAAAGGTCATTGCGGCGGCCAGGACGGCCGGGGTCCATGAAATGGTCCTGAAAATGCAAGATGGCTACCAGAGGCAAGTTGGGGAAAATGGCGCTGCGCTGTCGGCCGGACAGCGGCAGAGGATCGCGTTGGCGCGGGCGCTCTACGGTTCGCCTTTCCTCGTCGTCCTGGATGAGCCAAATTCCAACCTCGATGCTGATGGCGACATGGCGCTCGTAAAAGCCGTTCAGGAGATCCGCAGTCGCGGCGGGGTGGTGATCGCCGTCTCGCACCGCCCGGGCTTGCTTGAGGGGTTTGAGACGATTCTCCTGCTGCGCGATGGCCGTGTGGTCGCTTGTGGTCCCAAGAACGAGATTTTAGAGAAATTTCTGTCAAAATCGTCCCCGACGGCGATGGCGCCTGCCTCACCGCTTGACGGGCGGGGCGGTCAGGCATGAGGGAAAATCCACACAAACCCACGGCGGCGCTGCGTTCTGCGAAAGCCTATTCGCTGTTCGGCTTTACGGCCTTTGTCCTTATCGTGACCTTTATCGGCGGATGGGGGGCCGTCGCCAGCCTTTCGGGGGCTGTGATCGCGCGCGGATCTATCGTCATTGAAACAGACGCCAAGAAAGTCCAGCACCCGTTCGGTGGGGTCATTGCGGACATCAACGTCAGGAATGGCGATAAGGTGCGCCATGGGGATGTGTTGGCGCGTCTGGATGACACTGTGCTGCGTGCGAATGCCGACAGCATCCAGAAAAGCCTTGGCGAACTTCGGCTCCGTCGTGCGCGGCTCCTTGCGGAGCGCGACGAATTGCGGACCGTTGAACTGCCGGTCGATTTGGTGTCGCGGAGCACGCAGCTCGCGGAGGCCATCTTGAATGAGCGGCGGCTGTTCGACTTGCGCTCCAGCGCGAGGTTTGGCCGCAAGGCGCAGATTGAAGAACGTATCAACCAACTAAAAAACGAAGCCCAAGGCTATCTGGTGCAGCGTCAATCGATTGATGCGCAGACCAAGTTCATCAATCAGGAGCTGGATGGTCTGCGTCAGCTTTTGTCTCAGCAGCTGGTGCCATTGTCACGTGTGAGTGCGCTCGATCGAGAAGCTGCCCGTCTGGATGGAGTGCGGGGTCAACTCATCTCCGGCATCGCCCAGACGGAAGGTAAGATTTCCGAAGCCCGTTTGACGATCCTCCAGATTGACAGTGATCTGTTCAGCGAGGTCGGCGGAGAGTTGCGGGATATTGATGCCAAGATTGGACCGCTTGAAGAGCAGATGAACGCAGCACGGGACCAACTCTCCCGGATATCGATCAGGGCGCCCGAGGACGGGGTTGTGCACCAGCTCAACCTCAAGACGATCGGCGGCGTCGTCGGGGTCGGCGAAGTCTTGATGTTGATCGTGCCGACGGCGGATAAGCTAGCGGTGGAGGCTCAAATCAATCCGATTGATATCGATCAAATCAGGATTGGCGCTCCCGTAATAGTTCGGATCGCGGCTTTCAATCAAAGCACCACGCCTGAACTGAATGGCGTCCTGACGCAGGCTTCACCCGACATCGTCACGGAGCAGCGGTCAGGCGCGACCTTTTATACGGTGCGGATCGAAGTGACCCCGGACGAGATTCGTCGTCTGGGCGGCATGCCTGTCCTGCCGGGCATGCCCGTTGAAGTGTTCATCAAGACCGGTGATCGCCGCGTCTTTGAATTGCTGCTGAAGCCTATCACCGACCAACTGATGAGGGCTTACCGTCAGCACTGAGGCCTGCGAGCCTTTGAAATGAGTGACGCTTGTATACATGCTAGCTGAGGTTGAGACTGTGAAACCACAAGCGCCTCCCCCTGAAAACCAGCCTGCCTTGCGAGAGCCGGCGGTCCGCGAAGGCAATATCCCTACATCGCTTCATAACGACATTGCCGGCAAGGTCTCCCGCCATCTTGCGCAGCATGTCAGGATCAAAGCCCTTCAACTCGAACTTGGGCTCGATTGCGTCCACCTGCGGGAATGAAAAGTTCACCTCGCCGACGCCGCCGCCCGGCGCATAGCCAGACGTCTTGCGCTTGATTTCGGGGAGCGCGAGGGCACTGTCACATTAACGGGACTGAGGCATGAAGGTGTCGTGTCAGACCCAGCTGGTCATGCGGCGAGCATAACACAAGAAATTTCGTGCCATGCAACCATCGCCGCTGCACGCAGCGTGCGATAGTCGGTTGCGTTGTGGGCGTTG
>CAMDKB010000445.1 GCA_945901195.1 Rhizobium sp. Q54 | reverse complement strand
AATAGCGGGTGCCTGCGCCGCATGTTAACACGAGGTATCAAACTCGAGGCATGCCATGAAAAACGTTCTAGACTCACTCGAAAAGCGCCGCGCCGAAGCGCACCTCGGCGGTGGGCAGGCTCGAATCGACGCCCAGCACGCACGTGGCAAACTGACAGCACGCGAGCGCATCGAGTTGCTGCTGGATCACGGTTCGTTCGAGGAATTCGACATGTTCGTCCAGCATCGGGCTGTCGATTTCGGCATGGACAAGGCGCCCAAAACCCCCGGCGACGGCGTCGTCACCGGCTGGGGCACGGTCAATGGCCGCACGGTCTACGTCTTTGCCAAGGATTTTACAGTCTTTGGGGGCTCATTGTCGGAAACCCATGCGCAGAAGATTATAAAGATACAGGATATGGCCCTGCGCAATCGCGCGCCTATTATCGGCCTGTTTGACGCTGGCGGCGCACGCATTCAGGAAGGTGTAGCGGCGTTGGGCGGTTATGCTGAAATATTCCAGCGCAATGTGCTGGCCTCTGGTGTCATACCGCAGATTTCCGTGATCATGGGCCCTTGCGCGGGCGGCGATGTCTACTCCCCCGCGATGACCGATTTCATCTTCATGGTGCGCGACACAAGCTACATGTTCGTCACCGGCCCTGATGTCGTCAAAACCGTCACCAATGAAACTGTAACAGCCGAAGAACTCGGCGGCGCCAGCGTGCACGCTGTCAAATCCTCCGTAGCCGATGGCGCTTATGATAACGACGTCGAGACGTTGCTGCAGATGCGCCGGCTCATCGATTTCCTGCCCTCTTCCAATCGCGATGAAGTGCCCGAATGGCCAACATTCGATGACAGCGCAAGGCTTGATAAATCGCTGGATACGCTCATTCCGGACAATCCGAACAAGCCCTACGATATCAAGGAGCTTATCCGCAAAGTTGCTGACGAAGGTGATTTCTTCGAAATACAGGAATCTCACGCCCGCAACATCGTCACCGGTTTCGGCCGCATGGAAGGGCGCACAGTCGGCTTTGTCGCCAACCAGCCCATGGTGCTTGCAGGTGTTCTGGATTCGGATTCTTCGCGCAAGGCCGCGCGCTTCGTGCGTTTCTGTGATGCCTTCGGAATTCCGATTGTCACCTTCGTCGATGTGCCCGGCTTTCTGCCCGGCACGGCGCAGGAATATGGCGGGCTGATCAAGCATGGCGCCAAGTTGCTGTTTGCTTATGCAGAAGCCACCGTCCCCAAGGTCACGCTCATCACGCGAAAAGCGTTTGGCGGCGCTTACGATGTCATGGCGTCAAAACATCTGCGCGGTGACGTGAACTATGCCTGGCCGACAGCCCAGATTGCGGTGATGGGCGCCAAGGGCGCAGTTGAAATCATCTTCCGCGCCGACATCAAGGATGTCGACAAGATTGCCGCGCGCACGAAGGAATACGAAGATCGTTTTCTGTCGCCTTTCGCCGCCGCCGAGCGTGGCTATATCGATGAAGTCATCGCGCCCAACGCGACACGCGCACGCATTTCGCGAGCGCTCGCCATGCTCCGTCACAAGGAGTTGGAGAACCCCTGGAAGAAGCACGACAACATTCCATTGTAACCGGCCTGCATGATTATCGCGGGTTGACTTAACGCAATGCAGGGGGTGCAAAGCTTGAATACCGTGCAGGCAAAGGAGATGCCCATGTCCTGCCGCGATATCCTCTGTGTTTTCGAATCCGAAAACGGTAAACTCACACCAGCCTTTCATCAGGCCCTTGCCTTGGCCATAAGCTACAAGGCTCATTTGACAGCCATTACGGTCGCACGAAAAGTCAATCCTCCGGGCGCAGGAATAGGCGGTTCGCTGGTGTCAGGCGCTATTTCGACGGCCAACGAAACGCTCCGCGAACAAGCCGAAGCGGGCGCCAACGCAGCGCGCGAAGCGGTACGCATTTCAGGCATAGTGCATGAAATAGCTGTGCATCAGGGTATGATGGCTGATGTTGCCTCATGGGCCGGTGAACGCGCGCGTATCGCAGACGTGACTGTTATCGACAGGACCACCGGAGCATTGCTTATTCAGGAAGCGCTGTTTGAACAGACGTTGTTCACGTCGGGCCGCCCGGCCATTATCGCTTCACCCACCAGGCAGTCGGAAAATATTCAGAGGCTTTGTGTCGCCTAGAATGGCACAGCCGTCGCCGCCCGTGCGCTGGGTGATGCCCTTGGCCTTTTTCCGGGCATTAAGAAAGTCGATATCGTTTGCATAATGAGCAAAAAGGGCGGAGCCGGCAGAGTCCCGGGAACTGACGCCGCCAAACATGTTGCCCGTCACGGCATCGAAGCGGATGTCGTTGATCTGCCGCTCTCGGAGAGTAGTGTGGCGGCAACGATCAATGCCTACGCGCTCACATCGGGTGCTGATTTGACCGTCATGGGCGGCTTTGGCCATTCGCGCTTGCGGGAATTCGTCCTGGGCGGCGTAACCCGCGAACTCAGCGCCAATACTTCGGGGCCGCTTCTCTTGTCGCATTAAACGATACGCGAGCATTGATCGCGCTATTGGCCGCGCTCCTTGCGTAACTTCGCCCAATATTCCAGGCGTTTCTTCACTTCACGCTCGAAGCCGCGTTCGACTGGTTCATAGAGCGTTTGCCGACCTATCTTTTCCGGCCAGTAGTCCTGGCCGGAGAACCCGTCGGGTTCGTCGTGATCGTAACGATAGCCCGAACCATAACTTTCCTCCTTCATCATCTTTGTCGGCGCGTTCAGGATGACCTTTGGCGGCATCGCTGAGCCTTGCTCTTTAGCCAGCCTCTGCGCGCTCTTGTAAGCCGTATAGACAGCGTTGGATTTAGGCGCTGTCGCGACATAGACGACAGCCTGCGCCAGCGCGAGTTCGCCTTCTGGCGAGCCCATAAAATCATAGGCGTCCTTGGCCGCATTGCAGACCGCGAGCGCCTGCGGATCAGCCATTCCGATATCCTCAACAGCCATTCTCACGATGCGACGCGCGAGAAACAGTGGATCCTCTCCCGCATCCAGCATGCGCGCGAGATAGTACAAGGCCGCATCCGGATCCGAGCCACGAACCGATTTATGCAAGGCGCTAATGAGGTTGTAATGACCTTCCTGCGCCTTGTCGTAGATCGGCGCACGGCGTTGCACGACATCGCTGAGTTTCGCCGTGTCCAGGACTTCGCCCGGCGCTGCGGCGCGCCAGATTTCTTCGGCCAGCGTCAGCGCAGCCCGGCCATCCCCATCCGCCATCCGCACAAGCGCCAGACGGGCATCTTCATCAAGGGGCAGCTGCATGCCCTCTTCCACTTCCGCACGAGCCAGCAATTGTCCCACAGCTTCCACGTCAAGCGCGCGGAACGTCACCACACGCGCACGGGACAACAACGCCGCGTTAAGCTCGAACGAAGGGTTCTCGGTGGTCGCGCCGATCAGCGTGACCGTGCCATCCTCCATGACCGGAAGAAAGGAATCCTGTTGCGCCCGGTTGAAGCGATGGATTTCATCCACGAACAACAGCGTTCCCTGCCCCATCCCCCGCCGTTTGCGTGCGTCCTCGAAAACTTTTTTCAGGTCGGCAACGCCGGTGAAAATCGCGGAAATCTGCACAAATTCCAGCGCCGTTTCATGCGCCATCAAGCGTGCAACCGTCGTCTTGCCAGTGCCCGGCGGTCCCCAGAAAATTAGACTTCCGAGCGAGCGCGAGCGGATCAGACGACTGAGCGCGCCCTCTGGTCCCAGCAGATGTTGCTGGCCGGCGACATCGGCCAGATTTTG
>CAMDKB010000444.1 GCA_945901195.1 Rhizobium sp. Q54 | reverse complement strand
CTTTACGACTTTCCTTCGCAAGCCAGTCGTTTCTGGCCAGCCCTCCTTTGAGTGCTTCGGTTTAATTTTCGTAGTCGGCGCAAAACCCGCGCTACGCCACTGGCCTTTTTGGGGAAGCCTGATCAGAAATTCGGCTGGGTCGCTGAGGTTTTGCGCCTGCGTTTGGGCTTGGATATAAGAGCTCATCAGAGGGAGTGAGGCCTTGGCCGGTTCAATGGAAATCGACACGTTGCAAAGCCGTGCCCAGATTGCGGGCGTTTACGCTGCCAAGGTACGCGAACGACTTTTGGCTCTTTGTGCCCCCTCCGGAAAACCCGACACAGGGCTTTTGAATCGGTTCCAGCATCAGGCGCATGGTTATGCCTGGATTGAATCCTATGCAGCCGCGATTGGCGCTGTCGCGCACTGGGCCGAGACGCTGGAAGGCGCAGGACGCTTTGGCCGGGCGGCGCAATTGATCGCCATGGCCGGGACGGGCGAGTATCTGGCGCAAATGGCTTCCGCCATCGCCATGTCCCAGGATGAGTATGTGAGGCCGAGTGACTTTGACCTGCAGGGAGAAACTGCAGGAATAATGGTAGAAACTGCGCCCGAGGCCCGGTCGGAACTGGCCCGGCTGTTGCAACAGGCTGGCGTCGACAGCCTCGTTGATCTCATCGACAGCGATTCGACGCTGACGATGGTGCGCAGCCAGTTCCGCGCCTTCGCCAACCGCGAAATTGCGCCCCACGCGCAGGACTGGCATCGCCGGAACCAGTTACTTCCCACAGATCTTATCGGGAAACTGGCGGATCTTGGCGTCTTCGGTCTCACAGCGCCTGAAGCAGACGGGGGATCTGGCCTGGGCGTCGCCGCCATGTGTGCAGTGACCGAAGAACTTTCCCGAAGTTATATCGGGGCAGGTTCGCTGGGTACGCGTTCGGAAATTGCGGTTGAACTCATTCGCAAGGGCGGGACAGAGGCGCAAAAAGCACGTTGGCTGAAACCCATTATTTCCGGCCAGATATTGCCAACAGCCGTGTTTACCGAACCGGGTGCAGGCTCCGACCTTGCGAGCCTGACGACGCGGGCGGAACGGGATGGCGATCATTTCGTACTCTACGGGGCCAAGACCTGGATCACCCATGCAGCGCGCGCAGATCTCATGCTGGTGCTGGCGCGCACCGGCGAGGCGGGAAGCGGCCACAACGGCATTTCCATGTTTCTGGTGAAAAAGCCGCGCGGCAGCGATGTTGATCCGTTCCCGCTTCCGGGTCTGTCCGGCAGCGAAATTCCGGTTCTCGGCTATCGTGGCATGCGTGAATATGAGCTGGCGTTTGACGGGTTGCGCATTCCCGCATCTGCATTGCTCGGTGAGTTTGAGGGCGAAGGTTTCAGGCAGTTGATGGCGACGTTTGAACTTGCCCGCATTCAAACTGCCGCGCGAGCGCTGGGGGTGGCGCAAAATGCTTTTGAGCTGGCGTTTTCTTACGCATGTGAAAGAAAGCAATTTGGCAGAGCCATTATCGAATTTCCCCGCGTCCACAACAAGCTGACGTGGATGGCTATCGAGACAATGATGGTGCGTCAGCTTGTTCTGTCGGTTGCCCGCCGTAAGGAAGAGGGGGGCCGCTGCGATGTGGAAGCGGGCATGGCCAAACTTCTGGCCGCCCGCGTTGCGTGGTCTTGCGCGGACAACGCGCTGCAAATTCACGGCGGCGCCGGCTACGCGCTGGAATCGCCGGTGTCACGGGTCTTGTGTGACGCCAGAATATTGAATATTTTTGAAGGGGCCGCAGAGATCCAGGCGCAGGTGATTGCGAGGGGGTTGTTGGGGCGGTTGGTCTCACCCCCGTTATCTAATTGACACGCATCCGGTCGGACATTGGCAGGTCTCGAGAGTGAATTCACGATTGGCCCTGATGCCGCCTCATCCCCACACATCCCGCGCCACGTCGACCACCAGCTTCAATTTCGCTTCCTGTTCGTCCTGCGTCAATGGATTGCCGATGTCGGCGCTGGCGAAGCCGCATTGGGGGGAGAGGGCCAGGTTTTCCAGCGGCATGAATTTTGCTGCGGCGTCTATGCGGGCGCGTACCGTCGCCGCCGCCTCCAGCGTTCCTGTCTTGGTTGAGATAATCCCCAGCACGACGCTCTTGTCTTTGGGCACTGAAGCCAGAGGCTCGAAGCTGCCGGCGCGGTCTGAATCATATTCCAGATAGAAAAGATCAAGATTGATAACATTGAAGAGCTTTTCGGCGACCACGTCATACCCGCCCTCGGCATGGAACTGACCACCGGAATTGCCGCGGCACAGATGTATGCCGATGCGCATGCTCTTTGGCAGATCGCGAACTGTGCGGTTGATGATGTCGACATAGAGATCGACCGTGTCCTGCCACGTCTCACCGCGCGCTTGCAGGCGTTGTTGGACTTCGGCGTCGCCGAATTTGGCGAGAGATGTTTCGTCCATCTGTACTAGCGTGCAGCCCGCTTCGGCCAACGCGAACAATTCCTTGCGGAAGGCTGTTACCGTTTCGTCCCAGAAATCGTCCATCCTCGTGTATGCGCTTTTCAGCACAGCGGAATCGCCGCCGCGAAAGTGCAGGGCGCAGGGGCCGGGAATTGTGATTTTCGGCGTGTGCGATGTCAGTGATTTCAGGAAGCAATAATCGCCCACGTGGATCGGCGCGGTCCACTGCACCTTGCTGCCGATCAAAGCGACGGGTTGGGCGGCGCGTGTGCCGGGGACGCGGGGCTTGCCTTCATCGGGCCGCCAGTCCGGCTTGAGGTCGCCGAGTTTGGAGAAAAAATAGGAATGGTAGGAGTTGCGGCGGAATTCGCCGTCGCTGATCACCTGCAGCCCAACGCGCTCCTGCATTTGAACGGCGGTCCGTATAGCCGCATCCTCGGCGGCGATGCGTTCGGCCTGGCTGACCTTGCCCGCCTCAGCAGCGCGGCGCAGTTCCAATAATGCCGGTGGGCGCAAGAGCGAACCGATCTGGTCGGCGCGGAATGGAGGGGGGGCCATGAGTTTCTCCCGGAATCACTTTTTGATATTTGCGGCGGTAATTGTGTCGTGAATGGGACTTGCAGGCAAGCTGGTGATTGCCGGTTGATATCCGGTGCAGGCATGCTAGTTCCGGTTGTGGATTGCCGGATTGGACGGCTTGTTATGATTAGCCCCTGCGGCGGCGCCGGCGGCTCGCGAGGGTGCCTATGCGCATGGTTATGATCGATCTGAAGCGGCTGGCCTTCTGGGGCCTAGCCTTCTGCGCCGTCGTGTTACCCGCCTTGTCCGTTCGCGCGCAGGCTATCGAGGGCACTTACGAAATCGAGGGTCAGAACCCTAGCCAGCAACGCACATACAAGGGCGAGGCGCAGGTCAAACGGACTGGCCGCACCTATTCAGTTGTCTGGAAAGTCGGCCAGACGCCGCAATTTGGGACGGGAGTTGTGGTGGACAAGACGTTTGCCGTTGTTTTTCAAACGTTTTCTCCAGGTTCCGGCCCCGGCCGTCCGGGCATTGTCGTCTTCACCATCGAGAACGACAGGATCGGGCAGGGGATTTGGACCGGCATCGGCCAGCAGGACACGGGTCTCGAAAACTGGACAGCGACGGACAGGCCGTGAATTGGCTGCCGCGCTCGTTGGTTTGCCGTAACTGCCCAGGTTCCTTCCTGCCACCGTGATTTTTATCCGATTTTCCTGGACCTATGAACCGGTTTCCGATTCAAGCATCGGATGGTCGCTGAATCGCCAGACGTTCCGTCCCGGGAAGAGCTGATCGCGCTGGTTCAGGCGCAG
>CAMDKB010000443.1 GCA_945901195.1 Rhizobium sp. Q54 | reverse complement strand
GCGAACGCAATCTCGTCGAGCGCTTCTTCTGCATTATCAAGCATTTTCGGGGGATCGCGACACGCTACGAGAAGACCGCGCGAAACTTCCTCGCAGGGCTGCATTTGGTTTGCGCCATCGTTTGGCTTAAATGACGACAGGCCCTAGTCGGCACAACAATCGCAATGGTCGGGCGGCTTCCAGCACGCGCCTTTGATCGAAAGATGAAAAAAATCCCGAAGCAATGCGATGCATTGTCCGGGATTGCAGTGTTTCGATATCAGCAGGCCTTTACTGGAAGAACGTGGGCGAAAGCTCAGGCCCCCATTGCGCCAGGTTTTCCTGGGTGCCGGGATAGTCACCGGGCACAGCCGTATCGTCGAGCAGATCGCCGTCGGCATAATGCTCGAACATATGGCCCCAGGGATCGCGCCAGTAATCGAACACCTGACTGCCAAGCAGATGGCGACCAACGCCCCATTCGGATTTATAACCGCCCTGCTTCAGCCAGTAATGGCCGATGTGCACGGCATCGGGATCCTGCACCTCGTAGGAGGAGTGATGGACCTTTATATCGCCGGGCTCCGATTGCAGGCAGAGGATGGAATGATGATCGGCGGGATTCTTACCCTTGTTGCAGCGCAGGAATGTGCCGAGCGTGACCTTGCTGTTGTCAGGTACGTGAATCCGGTCAGTGATCAACATGCCCAGGGTGTCGCGGAACCATGCGACGGCCGCGTCAGCATTCGTTACCTTGAAAACGCAATGGCCGATGCGGAACACGCGAGCGGGCTCATTGGCCGGACGCTGCAGAGTGAAGACGCGATTTTTCTGCTGCGCAAAATTCACCTGCAGGGGCTCGCGCACCTGCAGCGGTTCAGCCGCCTGCTGGCCATGCACGAGGTCTATTCTGAAGTCATCAGGCCCCTTTATGGAAACCTGCTTGCCTCCGCCGGGACCTGTTGCGTCAGTAATCGCCGACGAGCCGGGCAGTTTGGCGGCTTCTTCCAGCTCGGCCATGGTTTCAACCCGAAACGTAACGGACACGAAAGCCGGTTCGCCCTGCTCTACAGACGTCATGTACGGCAATGTGCCAGCGCCGCGCATATAGAGCTTGCTGGCATCGCGCCGGGCGCGGACCATGCCGAAATCAGTGAGGAACTTTTCCATTTTATCAAGATCCGGCACCCGATAATTGGTCGCAATGACATCCTGTACCTTGATCATGCTGATCCTCCCTTGACCTTCCCGGCGCCAACATGCGCCGAATTCCGAAGCGGGAGGAAAGCCCGCCCGCCGCCCCCCGTCAATAGACATTTGCCCGGTTTTGATGAAATTGTAGGCGGATATAAGGAAGGGCCATTGTATGCAAAAATCAAAGGACAGGTTCCTCACAACCCACGCGGGCTCATTGCCACGCCCGCCGGACCTGATCCGCACAATGTTCGCAAAAGAAGAAGGCGTGCCGGTGGATCTGGCGGCGCTGAAAATGCAAATCCGGGACGCGGTCGCAGGTGTGGTCAACAAGCAGGTTTCGGCTGGCGTCGATATGGTCAACGATGGCGAAATGAGCAAGCCAAGCTATGCGACCTATGTGAAGGACAGGCTCGCGGGGTTCGGCGGCGCTGGCAATACTTTCAAATATCAGGATCTCAACGATTTCCCGGTACTCGCCAACAAGGTGTTCGGCGATCCCGGTCGCAGCAGGCGCAAGACGCCGGGCTGCAACGCCGCCATTTCCGTGCGCGATGAGGGAGCCGCAATAGCCGACACGGACAATTTGCGCGCCGCCATGACCACAGCGGGAGCGTCACGCGGTTTCATGAGCGCGGCTTCCCCCGGCGTGATTGCGCTGTTCTTTCGCGATGATTTCTATGGCTCACGCGAGGCCTATCTTGCCGCCATAGCCGACGCCATGCGGCTTGAGTATCGCGCAATTGTTGAAGCGGGTTTTGTGCTGCAGATTGATTGCCCCGATCTTGCCATGGGCCGGCATATTCAATTTGCCGATGCTTCGCTGGCCGAATTTCGCAAGCAGGCAGCTCTGAATATTGAAGCGCTCAATCATGCGCTGGAAGGTTTGCCGCCGGACATGTTGCGCCTGCATCTGTGCTGGGGCAGTTATGAGGGACCGCACCATTATGACGTGGCCCTTGGCGATATCATCGAGCTTGTATTCAAGTCGCGCTGTTCGGCGATTTCATTCGAGGCCGCCAATCCCCGCCATGCCCATGAATGGACCGTGTTTGAAACAGTCAAACTACCTGATGGCAAGACGCTGATCCCCGGCGTGCTGGAATCGAAAACCAATTTCATCGAACATCCCGAATTGATTGCCCAGCGAATCGGCAATTTTGCAAAACTGGTAGGGCGCGAAAACGTCATCGCAGGCAGCGATTGCGGCTATGGCACATGGGTGGGACAGGCCGCTGTCGATCCCGACGTCGTCTGGGCCAAAATGGCGGCGATGGCAGAGGGCGCAAGGATTGCGACGAAGAAATTCTGGTAGCCTGCAGCAAAAATGGAAATAAGCGTGGGGGGAATAAAACATGAAGAGAAGCGATCATCGGATCCTTACAACGCATGTTGGCAGCCTCATTCGCCCGCCTGATCTGCTGGACGCAAGTCGCGCGGCGCATGCAAAAGGCGGCGAGGCGCAGGTGCAATATGAGGCGGTGCTCAAGCAATCTGTCGCTGATGTCGTGAAGAAGCAGGCTGCGACAGGCATTGATATTGTCAATGATGGCGAATACGGCAAATCGAGTTGGGCGGCCTATATTCTGGACCGCATGACCGGGTTTGAAATCCGCCCGAAGCAATTACGGCCAGCGCAATGGATGGGCCGCGACCTCATTCGTTTCCGCGAAGCCATTCTGCAGCAAATGCCCAATGCGGTTGGCGGCCGCGCGACCGAGGCATGTGTTGGCGCGATCACTTACAAAGACAATGGCGAGGCGCGGCGCGATGCAGCCAATCTCAAGGCGGCGCTTGCAGGCCTAAAGGTCGAGGAAGCTTTTGTCACAGCCGTTGCGCCCGCAAGTACGGCCTATGATGGCGTCGATGAGTTTTATGGCGATGAGCGCAAGTATATTTACGCCATCGCCGAAGCGCTGCGGCATGAATATCGCGCCATCCACGACTCCGGCCTGTTATTGCAGGTCGATGATGCAGTGCTGGCGAATTATTATGATCACCTTGTGCAACAGAGTCCGCAGCGCTATCGGGAATGGGCGGAGCTTCGTGTTGAGGCACTCAATCATGCGCTGGAAGGCATTCCCCAAGATCGCATCCGCTATCACATCTGTTTTGGCAGCTGGCACATTCCCCACACCGCCGATGCGCCGCTCGAAAACATGATTGATCTGATCCTGCAAGTGAAGGCCGGCGCCTATTCCATCGAGGCCGCAAATGTACGGCACGAGCATGAATGGCGCGTGTGGGAGAATAACAAACTGCCGGCGGGGAAGATTCTCATTCCCGGCGTTGTCACGCATCACACCATTTCAGTCGAACATCCGCGTCTGGTTGCCGACCGCATCATCCGCTTTGCCAGACTGGTGGGCCGCGAGAATGTCATCGCCAGCACCGATTGCGGCTTCGCCCAGGGCGAAGGGATACAGCGCGTGCACCCCGAAGTGATGTGGGCGAAGTTAGAGTCGCTGGTGGAAGGGGCGCGGATTGCGAGCGGGGAATTGTGGGGGAATAGGCAGTAGGCAGTAGGGAATAGTAAAAAGGGTTCCGCGCGCGCATACGTTCGCCGTGTGGCGTTATCCGAAAATCCGGCAATGTGGTTTGGCGGCGCAGGCATCA
>CAMDKB010000442.1 GCA_945901195.1 Rhizobium sp. Q54 | reverse complement strand
ACCAGACGCCGCATCAGGTGGATAATATCCGTTTTATCGCAGGCGGTATGGCGAAATCTGTACGCGCGCTGACAGGCGCGTGGGATAAAAGCCGTGGAACGGAAGGCGCTTATTCGGCGCTGCTGACGTTTGAGAATGGCGCGTTCGCGAACATGACATATTCCGGCTATGCGCATTTTGATTCCAGCGAACTCGTGGACTGGATCGCCGAAAGTGGCCAGCCCGTGGATCAATCGCGCTACGGCGCCGCGCGCCGGGGGCTGGAGCAAAAGTCGAAAGACGCCGAATTCGCACTCAAGGCGCAGCAAAATTATGGTGGTGACACCTATTCGGGATTTGATCCCAGAAATCCTCAACTGCCGGCCGAGCGCTATCATCAGAATTTCGGATTGCTTGTCGCCTCCTGTGATCACGGCGATATCAGGCCAACCTCCAAAGGCGTTGCTGTTTATGGCAATTTTGAGCGCCGCATCGATCCGCTTCCCACACGTCCGGTGCCGCGCATGGAAGTGATCGATGAACTTTGGGACGCTGTCGTGCATGATATAGCGCCCATGCATGATGGCCGCTGGGGCCTTGCTACGATGGAAGTATGCTTCGCCATTCTGCAATCGGCGCGCGAGGGAAAAGAAATCCAATTGCATCATCAGATCGCCACGCCCTCGGTCGCAGCCTATGAAAAAAGGGTGCGCGCCTGATGTCGAAGGTCGAGACCCGTAACCAATCCGTCGACGCGCTGTTGCATCGCTGGCGCGACGCCGTGCCCAACGACCGGCTCGCGCATCTCATCAAGGATGCGACACGCGGTCTTTCGCGCGCACTGCAATTACGCCTTGTGCGCCATGGTGTTTCCTTCGGTCATTGGGTGTTTCTGCGCGTATTGTGGGAGAAGGATGGTCTCACCCAGCGCGAATTGTCAGATGAAGCGGGCATGACCGAGCCGACCACTTTTTCAGCGCTGACGGCGATGGAAAACCGGGGCTATATCGAACGCCGCAAGCTGCCGCATAATGCCAAGAATGTTTATGTGTTTCTGACCGATCAAGGCCGAGCGTTAAAGGAATTGCTCGTGCCGCTGGCAGAAGAAGTCAACGCATTGGGCGTCGCCGGGCTCGACGCCAAGGATGTTTCCACCGCGCGGCGGGTGTTACTTGAAATTATTGAAAACCTTGCGCGCGATGAGGCCGGCCGCGAATAGTAAGTTTTCGGGAGCGTCATTCTCCAGTCTGCGACGGCTTTATCGGATATCCGGCAATTGCGAGGCATCCCACCAGTTTAACCTGCAGGACCGCAACAACGCCATGTCCCGACATGACGAGGCCTACCTCACAGGCGTGGTATATTTCTCGCTGGCGAACCATTCTGGGGGAATAACGCGATTGGTTCCTTCCTTCATCATCTTCTCGTAGAGTATGGCGCCACAGGCGGCAAACTGGATCGCGAGGCCGGTGTTGTTCTTGTAATAGATGATATTGTCGCGCGTCTGTTTCACGCTGACCTTGCCGCTGGCCAGATCTCCAAGCTCATGTACGTTTTCGCGAGCCACAATGCCTTTTTCGATGGGGGCCAGGAGCTCGATCTGCCCGTTGGCTACAACACTGTCCCATGTGTTGATGACAATACTTTGAGCGCGCGCGAAAACGGTTTCATCAACTTCGCTGCGTTTGTCGATCACGTCGGAATTGCATATTGTTGCGACCATCTGGCCATTTTCGAGCCATGACCCGTCGAAGACCGGCTTTTTTGAATTGGTCGCGCAGAGCACGATATCGGCGTTGCGCACAACATCACGCGGCGAGTCGACAGCGACGACCTCCACCTTTTCGCCGGCCATACGTTCCTTGAAGGCTGCAACATTCTCAGGATTGGTGGAATAGACGTTGACCCGTTTGATCGGCCTCACCGAACATATAGCGCGGCAATTGGGAAACGCCTGATTGCCCGTACCAAAAAGGCCAAGGACTTCTGAATCCTCACGCGCGATTTGGGCCACGGCAAGTCCGGTTGTGGCGCCAACGCGAAAACCGCTGAGAAATGTTTCATGCAGAAAAGCCAGTGGTTCGCCATTCTTCAGCGAATAGAGAACGATCACCGACCAGTTGACCGGCTCGGGATTATCAAGCGTGCGGCGGTCCTCAAATCGATCGTTCATCAAGAAGAAATGCGAACCAGCGCGCACGCAGGCCGTATTGTAAGTCTGCACAGCGCCCGCGTGAATATTCGCAAAATACCGCCGTTCGGGATCTTCTGTTCCCGACGAATAACGCAAGCGCGGCGGATTGGCGGCACGCCCTTCGGCCAAATCCGAAAACGCAACGCGCATCGCCTCGATGGCTTCGGGAATCGACAAAAGACGGCGAGCGTCGGAATCGGTAATGACGATGGGCATATAGGCTCTCTCTTCAGGCGAAGCGCGGAAACAGTCGCAGCGCATTGCTGCGGTCTATAGCGGCAAGATCAGCTTGTGAAAAAAGCCCGCAGTCGGCAAGGCCTTTTACATGTTCGGCGGTGTTGCGATAGGGAAAGTCAGTTCCAAACATGACCTGCGAGACATTCACCAGCTTGAGCAGCGAAGACAAGGCGTATGGGTTGGAAGATTGCGCCGTATCGAAATAGAGCCGTTTGAGTTCATGCATCACGCCGTTGGGAAGTTTCGCCTTGCCCTCGGGCGATTTCGATTGAACCTCGGCCTGGAAGATAAACCGCTCGACAAGAAATGGCATCGTGCCGCCTGCGTGCGAAAATATCCATTTGATATCCGGAAAGCGAGCCGTAGCCCCTGTCATCACAAGGCTCGCAATGGTGCGCGTGGTGTCGGTGCCAAATTCGATCATCGCCTGGGGCGCTTCAGCTTGCAGGTTGCCACAGCAGGCGGCAGAAGTTGGATGTGTGTAGACAGTCGCGCCGCGCCGGTTCAGTTCTTCAAGCAGTGGTGTAAAGAGTGGATGGCCCAGCCACTTGTCGGTGTAACTCGTCCACATGTGCACGCCATCGGCTTTCAGAACATCGAGCGCATAGGCAGCTTCTTTCAGCGACCCTTCGACATCTGGCAGCGGCAGCGTCGCGAAGAGGCCGAAACGCCCCTTGTAATCCGTGTTCAAGCGTGCGGCGGCTTCATTGCTGTCGCGTGAGAGTTTGCGGGCAAGTTCAACATCGCCATACCAGACGCCCGGCGAGGGAAGGGTGAGGATGGATGTCTCGACACCAGACTTGTCCATGTCCTCCAGCGACAATTGTGTGTTGAGAACCCCAAGGTTGGGCGGCAACCGGTTGCGGCTGCGCGCTTCTTTCGCGAACATATCGGGCGCAAAATGATGATGAACGTCGATGCGCCGCGGTTTGGTCTGCCCAAGCGCAGGAGCCGCGAGAGACAGTGTGGCCGCGCCGATGCTCCCAAGAAATGTTCGCCGGGTCAGTTGGCAGCCGCAGGCTTGTGGGTGTGGATTCAATCCCGGTTCTGACGCCGAAAATCTTTGTAGCAGTCCAGCCATGGTTGGTCCTCCAGGTGTTGGTTGCAATGTTGCTGCCCGCCGAAGTGCAGTCAAGATGGTTCTGCCATGCGCCTGGCTCATGACGGCAGGGTGGCACAGTGTGCTGGCGCGCCTTGGGGGGGGCGCGTACTGGTGCAGGATCAAGTGAAGCTGTGCGGGATTTTTAGACACGCTGGCAAGTGGGAGGCATTTCATGGATTGGCGCAGGACTGTTCTTGCAATCTCTATTTCTACTTTTGGTATGTGCGGGGCCTTGGCCCAGACGGCGGCGCCGCTCAACGAAATCCAGGAGTCGGGGGGAATTC
>CAMDKB010000441.1 GCA_945901195.1 Rhizobium sp. Q54 | reverse complement strand
TTATCGTAAAAGCCGCGAAAACGAGAGCGATGCCGATCATCAGATGCGGCACGCCCAGGGGCACCATTGAAAGAACATCGAGCAACCAGACTTGCCGCAGTTTTGAGCGCAGCACTGTCCACGCCGTAAGGAGCGAAAGCACCAAGAGCGCAGCCGTTACGAATACTGCAACAAGTGCCGAGTTGAGTGCCGCTTCCTGCAGGCGCGGGCTGGCGAGAAGGTCCACGTAAGCCTTTAGAGACGCGCGCTGCAGCATCTCCAGGCTGAAGCCCGCGAAATAGGGAATGACGCTTGCCCACATCAGCGCAAGAAACGGCAACACGACAGCGAGCACGAAATAGAAGGCCGCAAGTCCAGCTGCGAACTTGCGCCATTTGCCGAGCGCCACACGCGCTGGCCTGTAGCCTTTGCCCGTAATCGTCGCAAAGCGTGTGCTTTGCCGGGTTGTTCTGCGGTACAGCACAAGGCCTGCGATCAGTACCAGAAAATACATCGTGTTGATGGCGGCCGCGACGCCATACTCGGGAAAGCCGGAAGCAGGTGTCATCAGGCGGAAAATTTCGATGCTCATCAGATCCACATGGCCAGGTATACCGATGACGGCAGGCACATCGAAAGCGAGCATCCCGATGATGAGCTGGATTGTCATTACGGAGAGCAGTGCCGGCATCATGATCGGCAAGCCGATCCGCCAAAGAATCTGCCAACGGGTTGCGCCTGCCGTCAACGCAGCTTCTTCAAGCGCTGGATCGAGTGCGCGGATCGCGGGCGAAAGCATAAGTACGGATGTCGGCACGAAAGACAGCGCTTGCACGAAGATAGCGCCGCCCAGGCTATAGATGTTGAACCAGTTCTCAACTGGTCCGATGAGCGGATGTAGCGCCGATGAAAGAATACCGATGCGCGGCGCGAGCACGAGCGCCCAGCCAATTGCCAGCAGCAGCGGCGGCGTCACCATCGGCATCAGGATCAGCGCCCGGAAAACATTGCGTGCCGGGAGGTCCGTGCGCTCCAGCAGCCAGCTCAGTATCGCGCCGACAAGTATAGACAGGCAGGTGCTCGCAAATGCAAAAAGCAGCGTGTTCGCCGCGAGCGTCCAGTAGCGTAAGCCACCCCACACTTCCGCATAATGGTCGAATGTCCAGCCCGGAGTCGAAGGCAATCCCTCAGGTCGTAGACTTGCCACGAGCAGAATGCCGAGCGGTACGAGCGTCAGCAGAACCAGGACGCCCGCGAGTGCCGTTGTCGCAATGCGCGCGCCTGTTCTGTAGTTGGCCCGCTTGCTCAAACCATCCTCCGCCATTCCATGCACACGCGCGGACACCAACGCTCGGAGCGCTCAATGCCCATCAATCCACACGGATAGATTAGCGCCAAGCGTCGACCGAGATTGTCCCGACGTAATCCGCGCCGAATATTTTCCATGCGCCCTGCGTCTCGCCGCCTGTCACGACGACATTTACTTCTTCCGGCTCGTACATCTGTACGATCTCGTCAGGTGCAGCTTTCAGACGCGAGGCATAAGGCTCGACGCCGGCGACAGCGTGCGGGCGGATCAGCGTCTGCATCCATTGGTCATCCCAGTATTCTCGTGCCGGAAGGCGCGCATGCGCGACGACCCAGTCGATCAACTGCTGCTTGGTCTGGATGCCCTTGCTGTCAAAAAGTTTCGCGACAATGGGATCCATCACGAGACATGGCGGCAAATAGGCGGTGGCCTGAAGGCTGCGCGTAAACTTCTCCTCCCACGTTTCTCGCGGGCCGAAGCCTTCATGGATATAGCGGTTCCCCACGAAAACGCTCACTGCGCTTTCGTCAGCGCGCTTGCCTTTCTGCACATGCAGAGACTCCCACGGGCTGCGTTCCTCGTTCTCCGCGAACACGAAACTGTACGCGAGCGGATTTCCCAGCGTACCCATATATGTTTCGCCCGGGACGGAGCCGCCCTGTCCATTTTGCGACAGTAGACTGTAGGCGCGTCCGATGGTGACGTTGGCGTGATTGTAGGGACCCATCGCGCCAACGCCACAATTCATCCCAATCTCATTGCGGATTGGTCCATTGACGACACCGAAAGCAACTTGGGATGTCGTCGATCCCTGACGGGACGTCTGGTTCGAAGCAGCCAGCGCCAGAATGACGGGCAGGTATTCGGCTCTCGCACCCGCCATTACGGCATTCACAGCAACCTTCTCGACGGTATATTCCCAGCTCTCGCGGAAATTGCCGGCCTTCATCCGCCCGACTACGGTGTCAGGCAGGCGGGACGTGCCTTTCAGCATGGCCGCAACGCGCTCCTCGGTTGGCAGCACGATCGGCATGAAATCAGTCCAGCGATTTTCCTCGAACAGCTTGCGCAGATTTTCTTCCGTATCGGGCGCGATAAGGCGAGGCGTTGTACGCTCGAATGTTTCGCCGGTGAGGTCGGCGCCTTCCAGCGGACGTAACAGGCCCTCGATCACTTCCTGCATAAAGGGCCGGCCAGTGATGGCGTCCTTCCCTTCGATATATTCGCGCAATTGCGCGGGCGTCCGGTCGACGACCGGCTGCGGCACAAAGGCGTGACGCATCGTGGGAATGCCGCGAAGGCGCGCCGTCGATTTGGCGACGCGCTGGAACACATGTGTATGAATGGCTACACACGGTACGCCCATTTCTTCAATCAGTGCGGTCAGCCCGACGACCGTCGGGCTACAGGAGCTTCAAAGTCCCACGCCGAGAATGGCCGCGCTACCATCTGCGGCAATCTTCTTGCGCATGTCCAAATCGTCCACCCAGCTCTCGCGGGGGCGTATGATGCGCGCATCCACCTTTGGCATGTTCTTGGCGAACCAGTCCTTCAATTGCTCGACAAAAGCGGCAGAGTTGTCGAACAGGCAATCGACGAGATAGACGACCCTGCCGTCGACGCTTGGAAGTCGGTTGGCAAGGCGCTTGCCGGTGACTTTGGGTGGATAGCCGCGCGGATCGTGAACAGAGAGCATCGTGCTCATTGGCGTTTTCCCCGGTTATGATTTGTCGCGCACAGTGGAACAGCCCAGCGTGACGGTCAAGTACGGGGATCTGGAACTCGATAAGGGCATCAAACGTTACCCTTGGGGGAGCTCCTGAATAAGTTTAAGCAAGCGGGCTTGGGAGACACAGCTGACTCTTGGGTGAAGACCGGATCAAACAAGCTTACATCTTCCCAGGATTTGGAAGCAGTGCTTGGCCCGGGGATAATTCAGGAGCTGGAAGTTAAAACCGGCCTGTCGCGCAAAGAGATTTTGGCACGGTTGGAGAAGCAGCTGCCAGACGCCGTGGACCGATACACTCCAGACGGGCGTCTGCCAGCGGTGTAAAGATTACTCTATCTAGGCTCAAGTTCGCTTGCGATAAACTTTGTATCCCAAGATCAAGACAACGCGCCGTATGTTGGAGCCACAGAGGATTCACCATACGGCCATAGCCTTCAGTTTCATCGCCACGCGATTTCAGAGACGCACAAGTTTTACTGTCGCCATTAGTCTGTTGGCCCGGCGAGCGGCCCGCTCAAAAGAAATTGTCCTGCCCAGTTACAAGCGCGTTAGAGGGCTGTCAGAAACCCTATATCTGAGCAGAATTGGATGGAATTTCTCATAAAAATTCGTGTTTTACTGGTGGAAGATGAGGCGCTCATCGCGCTCGATATCGCTCAGCAACTGACCGATTATGGTTTTGAAGTTGTTGGTCCTGGATCGACTGTTAGCCGAGCCCTTACCCGACAAGCAAACGCTCATTAACGAAGTCGCCGCGTGGCAAGACAAGCGCAACAAGCACAACGCCAAAGCAGATTGGCAATTCACAACTGCCAACGCCCGCGTTA
>CAMDKB010000440.1 GCA_945901195.1 Rhizobium sp. Q54 | reverse complement strand
TACGATGTCTATGCGCGCATGATCGCGCCGCATCTGGGAAAAGCGCTGGAGGCTTCAGTGGTCGTCGAAAACCAGCCGGGCGCTGGCGGCATGACATCGCTGAGCCGTATTTACTCCGCCGATCCCGACGGCCTTAGATTGACCATCGTACAGGGTGTGGGCGCTTCGCTGGCGCAATTGCTGGGTGTTAGCGGCGCACGTTACGATCTGGGAAAGTTTGAACATCTGGGCACTGTCAGCTCCTCGCCCTGGCTTTGGATGGCGGGACCGAGCACCACTTTCAAAACACCGCAGGAAGCCCTCGCACTAGGCCGGCAATTGATGTGGGCCGGCAGCGCACCCACAGACGGTTCTGCCGACGGGGCTGCGTTTACCTGCGAGGCGCTGCGCATGAAGTGCCGGATTGTCGTGGGGTACAAAGGCAGCGCCGACATTGCCATAGCCGTGGCACGCGGCGAAATGGATTCACTTTATGTCTCGGATACCTCGGCGTTGAATTACGTCAAGTCATCGCCGGAGGTGCGCATCATCGCCACGATGGCGCGAAAACGGTCGCGTTTTTTTCCCGAAACGCCGACGATCTTCGAGCAGCTGCAACTGAATGACGAGCAGGCCTGGTATTTCGATTTTCATTCCACCGTCGAAGATATCGGTCGCATTCTCGTGACAACTCCTGGCGTGCCCACGGGGCGCCTCTCCGTCTTGCGCAATGCCGTGAAGGCGGTGCTCACTGATCCTGCTTTTGTCGAAGAAGGGGAAAAGACCCAGCGTTATATCGACTTCGTTGATGCCGAGACAACGAAAAAGCGAGTGCAAGATGTCGTGACTTCACTCCCGCCGGACAAGCGCAAACGCGTGCAGGATCTGATCAACCGCACCGAAGGGCAATGAATATTCCCATGGGAACACGACAAACGGACGCATCCCCAGCTTGATCTGAATCAATGAGCATCGCCCGGCCTTCAGTGATTCTTGACGCCGAGTTCGCGGCAATTCCTGCACCTTAAATTGCCCCGGCTCAAATTGAGCGGGGGCAATACCATGAGCGGAGAAACACTTTATCTTGCAGTCGCCATTCTGGCTTTCTTGGCTTTTGCTGCCATGATGATCTGGGCCGGCGCGCAGAGTGCGAAAATCCGGCGTTAGTCGTGTCCATCAACTGTCCCGACAAGAGCCTGGAAACAAATCAAGCCCGGGATTGACGCCCGGGCTTTTATTTGAAGACGGCATTATTCGGCAGCAAGAGCCCGAGCAGCCGGCTGGTGATCAAACACCATAACAGCCCCGCCCGTATTGGAAACGGGGATATGGTATTTCGAGAAGGCCGCCGACACATGGCCCTGCATAGCGCCGCGCATCGCAATCCAGCACATCAATTCGACGCCCTGCGAGCCGGCTTTTTCGATAATCTCTTTCGTTGTGAGGTCGGCCAGCGCCTGGGGATCGTTGACGATCTTGTCCATGCACCACAAATCGAATTCCTTGTTGATGAACCCGGCCCGGGTTCCATCGAGTTGATGAGACAACCCCCCGGTTGCCAGCAGGACGACCTTGCAGTCACGCGGAAAGCTTTCGATGGCGCGACCGATCGCCTGCCCGAAATGAAAACAGCGCTCCGCGCGGGGCAATGGGTGCTGGATAGAATTGATGGTGACCGGCACGGCGGGAATCGCATTTGCGCCGCCATCGGGCCACAACAATTGCATGGGCACCACGAAGGCATGGTCGACCTGCATTTCCTGGCAGGTCACAAGATCGAAATCCTGCGCCATGACCTTGTCGATAATCTGCCAGGACAATTCGCTATCGCCTATATAAGGCGGGCGCACTGGCAGGCCCCACCCTTCGTCGGCGTTGGTATAGGATTCAGCAGCGCCCACGGCAAATGTCGGCATCTGATCGAGGAAAAAATTCAATCCGTGATCGTTATAGATAACGACAGCCACATCAGGCTTGTTGCGGGCGAGCCAGTCGTGCACCGGATCGAAAGCATCGAAAAATGGCTTCCAATAGGGATCTTTCTGCAGCCCCTTGGCGATTGCGCCGCCGATGGAAGGGACATGTGATGTAGCGATTGCGCCAATGATGCGGGCCATGATTTCCTCCGTGAACGGTTATTTGTTCAATGTCCGTGAGCCGTGAGCATTTCCTTGAAGGCTTGCAGCGACATGCCCGTCTGCTGTGCGCCAACATCCTGCACACCCAGCCCAAAAATGCCGGCGAATTTTGCGAGGTAATAAATGTTGCCGCCAGCCGCGATCAATTCGAGCACATTACGATGGCGGATCGCTTCTTTCTGAGCTTCGTTCAAGCCATATTTGCGCATATAACCTTCCTCATTAGAAAGGAACGCTTTGCGGTTGGCGTCGTCATTGAACGAGTAGCACATTTTGTTGAGTGCATATCCCTTGCGGGCCTGTACACCATCGAATACGGGCGTTCCGGGAATATTGAATTGGTCGTCCATGATCTGCCTCCCAATCTGACTGCGTGTGTTTCACTCTGCAGCGCAGGCGGGGGTAATACCTTGATTACAATCAACAGAATTCGGCCAAAGACCTGTGGTTTTTGATTCCGGTCAATAGCTTGTGCGAAACTGAACCCTAGTGGCGATGTTTCCATCGTTCGTGGGCCTTGCTGGCCACCGAAAGAACAGCAATCACGAGAACAAGCGGCAGAACAACGGGAAATTCACTTGGCAAGCCCGAACCAAAGAACTGCGGCGCAAAGCGGAAACATGCCCACGCCATTGCTGTCAGCAGCACGACCATGATCGTCCGAAAGACATATTCGCGCATATCAGACTCACTGCTTACGAATGGTGGACCAATCGGCATGAAATATCAGCAAGTCGCCCACGCGAACGACTTCGCCTTCCAGTTCCACAGGTAGCGCTGTGTGATCATAAAGGATGGGGGGCGGCAAGCTGCCATCCACATTCGCCAGCAGAAGAAAGCTCTGTCCTTCAACCGGGCTTTGCGTCGCGAAAATGGCGGGTTGCTTGCCTACAATACAGAGGTTGGCGCAGGCCTTGTGGGCGAGCCCTGTGCCGGGCCGCATGCCCCCCGGATAACATTTACCATCACATATCTCGCCGACGAGGCGATACCGGCCAATTGCCACGGGAGCGCCGAACAGAGGCAAGGGCGCAGCCACCGGCTGTATCGGTGATTGGGCATCAACGACGATCATGTCGAGCGTACCTCGTTTCAGAGCGAAGCCCTTGAGTTCGACGACCTGGCCCATTGCACTATCTGCAAAGTCCCCTGCGCCAACCTTTCCTTCGCCGGCGACGAGCATTGTATGTCCTTGCTGGCGATCTGGTGTCGGCAACAGGCGCAGCACCGGATAGGGCAGGTTGAACAATACGCCTGTCGCGCGAATATCGCCGCTATAACGCCCATCGCCGCGCTCCTGTACACCAAGACCGAGCACCAGCGCCAGCAGGAATGAACTCCCCAAAAAACACCCAATCACCTTGGCCAGGAAACGAGACAACAACGGCGGAACTTCGCCATACCCGGTGAAAAATTCAGGAGAGCTTTTCATGTACCCGCTCCATCCACGCGAACCGGGTCAACCGGCGTGCCGGGTGCCTTGGCGCGCGGGTCGATGAATATGACCCCGTTCTGCAACTTCAGTTTGTAGGTCGCTATCTTTTCCGTGAAAGGTGGCGGGGCGCAGCCATCGCCAAGGCGGTATTGGTAGCTGTCACATCCCGGTAGGTGATATGGCTGTTTTCTGAACAACTCCGGCTTCAGGCTATGCCAGTCCTTCATGGCCTGCAAGGGTGTCTTGCTGCCCAAGGCTGATTGCGGAAGCTGCTGGTTGTAAAGCAGCACGTAACGATGC
>CAMDKB010000439.1 GCA_945901195.1 Rhizobium sp. Q54 | reverse complement strand
AAGTAACGAAGAAAACTTGTCGTCTCAACAGCCGCCGCGAAGTCCAGTCCATCATGCGCCATCGTCGTGCTCCACCTCAAGAATCAGTGGACCGCGACAGATTCAGCCTTTCACCAGATTGTCACGGACTTCTTCACCCGATTGCCCTGATCATTTGCCTCTCCTGAATTGACTTCTACTACGACCAAACAAAACGCAGTGTGGCCCCCAAGGTTCCCAAACCCGAATTCCGCTGAGATCCCAACGCGAAGGCCGTCAGGGACGCAAGCCGCGGCACGATATCGCAGACCCGGCTACAACTAAGGGGGCGACCCCACAGAGCAATTTTATGGCTGCGCGCGTTTTGTCGAAAACAAGTTCTCACCAAATTATGGCGCGAGTTAAAATTTGTCGAAAAACAGAGCGATTGAAAAGCAGGTGCACGGGATCAGCCAATAGTTTTGTGCTTAAGGAGTTTTACGGGCGACCCCGCGTTTTGGAGAGCGTATCTGCTCGGTTGTGTTTCGATAACTCAGGTAAGCCTTTTAATACCCGCGGGAGCTAACATATGGCGCGCTCTACTGATCTCCTTATGCGTTATTCCAGCGCCTTTGAATTTCGCCGCGACGCAGAAATGTCCGTGGCGGAATTTCTGGAGGGCTGCGTTGATGATCCCATCATGTATGCGAGCGCGGCTGAACGCTTACTTGCTGCCATTGGTCAACCCAGAGTTATAGACACCTCAAAAGAGCCGCAACTTGGCCGAGTTTATATGAATCGGACGATCCGTATTTATCCGGCCTTTGCCGAATTGTTTGGCATGGAAGAGACGGTAGAACGCATAGTTTCCTACTTCCGTCACTCGGCGCAGGGACTCGAGGAGCGCAAGCAAATTCTTTACCTGCTTGGTCCGGTGGGTGGTGGCAAATCCTCGCTCGCCGAACTTCTCAAGCAGCTGTTGGAGTTGCAGCCGATTTACGCGCTCAAGTACGACGGCGAGATCAGCCCTGTATTCGAGAGCCCCCTTGCGTTATTTGATCCTGCTACCATGGGCGAAGAACTTGAAGCAACGTACAACGTACCGCGGCGGAAGCTCACAGGCCTGATGAGCCCCTGGTGCCTCAAGCGCCTTGATGAGGCCGGAGGTGACTTGTTGAAATTCCGGGTAGTAAGACTGATGCCGTCGCGCTTACGTCAGATTGCTATTTCGAAAACTGAACCTGGCGACGAGAACAATCAGGACATCGCATCACTTGTCGGGAAGGTTGATATTCGCAAGCTCGAAACGCACGCCCAGCATGACGCGGATGCCTATTCATATTCGGGCGGTCTCAATCGGGCCAATCAGGGACTTCTTGAATTTGTTGAAATGTTCAAGGCGCCAATCAAGATGTTGCATCCACTGCTCACGGCGACGCAGGAGCGAAATTACATTGGCACGGAGAATATCGGGACAATACCGTTTACGGGAATCATACTCGCCCATTCCAACGAAGCTGAATGGAACAGCTTTAAAAACAACAAAAATAATGAAGCGTTCATCGACCGTGTCTATCTCATCAAGGTTCCCTACTGCTTGCGCGCAACGGAAGAGCAGCGCATCTACGACAAACTGATCAAAGGCTCTGAGCTGGCGCAAGCGCCCTGCGCGCCCGCGACGCTGGAAATGTTGGCGCGCTTCTGTGTCATGTCGCGCTTGCGTGAGCATGAGAACTCCAGCTTCTTTGCGAAGATGCGCGTTTATGATGGTGAAAGTCTGCGCGAGACCGACCCGAAAGCCAAGAGCTTGCAGGAATACAGGGATGTAGCCGGATAAGATGAAGGTATGGACGGCGTGTCCACCCGTTTCGCCTTCAAGGTGCTGGCTTCTGCCTACAATTTCAACCCGACCGAGCTTGGCGCCGATCCTGTCCATTTGATGTACGTACTGGAGCAGGCGCTGCGGCGCGAGCAGCTGCCGACGGACACCGAGAAGCGGTACATCGAATTCATCAAGGCTGATCCCGCGCCGCGCTATGCAGAGTTCATCGGCCACGAGATACAGAAAGCGTATCTGGAATCCTATAACGATTACGGCCAAAATCTTTTCGATCGTTACGTGAGTTATGCCGACGCCTGGATAGAAGACCTCGACTTCAAAGACGCCGACACGGGTCCGCTGCTGGATCGGGAGTTGTTGAATCAGGAACTCACCAAGGTCGAGAAAGCCGCCGGTATCGCCAACCCCAAGGACTTCCGCAACGAAGTGGTCAAATTCTGCCTGCGGGCTCGCGCTGCGGCTGGCGGCAAGAACCCATCATGGACGAGCTACGAGAAAATTCGGGAAGTAATCGAGAAGCGCATGTTCAGCCAGGTCGAGGACCTTCTGCCGGTCATCATCTTTAGCTCCAAACGTGACAGCGATACTGACAAGAAGCATGCGGATTTCGTTGAACGCATGAAAGAGCGTGGCTACACCGAACGACAAGTTCGCAGACTGGTGGAATGGTACATGAGGGTCAGGCAATCCGCGTTAGCGCGTGAAGGCCAGATTACCCACGCGCGCGACGATGCGAACATTCGCCCATCGGAACAAGCGCGGTTTTCCGGGGTCAAATTATGAATATAATAGACAGACGCCTCAACCCAGACGGAAAGAACCTTCCTAATCGGCAGCGTTTTTACGGCGAGCGCGCAAGATCGTCCGCGAAGCTGTGCGCAAGGCCTCCGCAGAGCGCGGTATCAGGGACGTTGACACAGCCGGTATCGTCGTCATTCCCGGTGATGGACTCGACGAACCTTCGTTTCATCTCGGCCAGGCTGGCGTGCATCGGCCCGTTTTTCCCGGCAACAAGGAATTCGTTCAGGGTGACCGACTCAAGCGGCCGATGGGAGGTGGCGGAGGCAGCGGCGGCGGCGACCCGGGCGCGGGGGAGGGCACAGGCGAGGGCAAGAGCGAGGATTCCTACCAGATTGCCTTAATTCCTGAACTTCTTTCTTGAAGATCTGGAATTGCCTAATCTCGAGCGGCGCAAGTTTGACTCCACCGAGAACGAAGGACTGCACCGCGCCGGCTATTCATTCAGCGGTTCGCCTGCGAGCATGTCTGTCGGTCGCACGATGCGAAATTCCATGTCGCGGCGCGTTGCCCTGAAGCGACCGCGCCTCGCAGAACTCGCCGAGGCTCAGGAGGCGCTGGCGACAGCCCTGGAAGACAAGGCGGACGAAGGCGAAGTCGCAGCCAGGCGGGGCGATCTCGAACTGATACAGCGGCGCGCACGCGCCATCGCCTACATAGACCCTATTGATATTCGCTATCGCCGTTTTGAGCCCCAAATCCGGCCGAGCGCGCATGCAGTGATGTTGTGCGTCATGGACGTCTCAGCCTCGATGAGCGAGCACATGAAAGATATCGCCAAGCGCTTTTTCATGTTGCTCTTCGTGTTTCTTCACAAGCGATACAAGAAGGTCGAGATTGTCTTCATTCGTCATACGGACGAGGCCAAGGAGGTAGACGAACAAACCTTTTTCCATTCAACGGAGAGTGGTGGTACGCGCGTGTCCTCGGCGCTGGCGTTGGCGCGGGACGTGGTGCGCGAGCGTTATCCCCCCAATGCCTGGAATATTTATGTGGCTCAGGCCTCCGACGGTGATAACGATCCGCGCGACAACACTGCGGCTACCACGCTGTTGGCCAGCGAGCTCCTGCCCATGGTGCAGTACTTCGCGTATCTCGAAATCAGCGGGCTTATACCAGTTCCCGCTGATCAGCATTGGTGGGCCCAATCTCGCAAGCCGATGGACATGATACGCCATGGCTGCTCGACGAGTTTGTTCCAAGCGTCGCAGCAATGGTCGAGGATGTCGTCGTAGGATTTGAAGACGCGGTTCGACA
>CAMDKB010000438.1 GCA_945901195.1 Rhizobium sp. Q54 | reverse complement strand
AACAGCTGTGCCGACAAACAGAACGTATTGACCGAATTAGCGATTGCCGGTCTGCGCTGAGACGGGTACTTTCCCGCATGCTCTCTCGTCTCACAATTCCCATCATTCAGGCTCCGATGCTCGGCGCGACGACCGAGGCCATTGCGATTGCGGTCAGCGACGCAGGAGGGCTCGGTTCCTTAGCGGCTGCGGGCTCCACGCCCGAGCAGATCAAAACCGCGGTCGAGACGCTTCGCGCCGCCACAAGGCATCCTTTTGCCGTCAATATCTTTGTCCTTGATCCCGTAGAGCCCGATCCTGCTGTTGTGCACGCGGCGATGGACGTGCTTGCGCCGTGGCGCGAACGCTATGGCCTGCCGCCGCAATCTATCCCCAACACGTGGGCGCAAAATACGGCCGCGCAAGTCGAGGCGATTATCGAGTCCGCTCCGCCTGCTGCCTCGTTCACCTTCGGGTGCCTGACGCCCGAACAGGTGGCGCGCCTCAAGGCGGCGGGCATTTATATTATCGGCACTGCAACGACAGTCGCAGAGGCCAAGACCTGGGAAGCGGCAGGCGCTGACGCAATTTGCGCTCAAGGCATCGAAGCGGGTGGCCATCGCGGGACTTTTCTGGCCGATATGCATGCATCGGCCATCGGCACTCTCTCACTTGTGAATACGATTTGCGCCGCTGTTGAAGTGCCCATCATCGCCGCAGGCGGTATCACCACAGGAGAAGCTGTCGCTGCCGCCTTGATGCTGGGCGCTGATGCCGTGCAAATCGGCACGGCCTATTTGTTGGCGGAAGAATGCATAACGCCCGAACTGCAACGGCAAGCCATTCTTGATGCGTCTGATGATCCCACGCGCCTGACACGTGCGATTTCCGGACGCTACGCGCGCGGTATCGATAATGAATTCATGCGGGCCATGCGGCCGCGCGAAGACAGCATTGCGCCTTATCCGATCCAGAATGCCTTGACGAGCGAATTGCGTGCCGCCGCGATGAAAGCAGGCTTGACAGACGTCGCATCGCTTTGGGCAGGACAAAGCGTGAAGCTGACGCGGCCGGGCAAGGCCGCTGACATCACGATGAAACTGTGGCGGCAAGCGCAGGCTGTCATGCGCGCGCGCACAACCCGCTTTGGTGCTGTCGTGGGCGTTACGCCCAATGCGCGCCGGACGGGATCAAGTCCTCTTCGCGGGCCGCGCACATTTCAGGAATATGGCGGCGAGGAATAAGCTACGTATTCTGGCTGGCCCTGTGTTCGGCGATCAGCCTGGCCACATCCATCTGATACTCCGCCGCCGGTTTGAAACCATGCTGCGTACGGCACCACGCTTCCGATTGCGCGCGGATATCATCGGCAGAGCGGGACAGATCCAACGCCTCCACGCAAGGCTGATCAATATACCAGGGTGAATCGCAAAAAATTTCGATCCTATTGCCTTCGGGATCGCGGAAATAAATCGACCAGGCATTGCCGTGATTGGTTGGCGCAAAGTCATGCACGCCAGGCTCTTCTTTCAACCTGCGCCACAATTCCTGCACGTCTTCAAGTCGAGGCACCCGGAACGACATCTGGTTGATGTGATTGAACGGCATCTGCTCGGGACGCCCGCCTACGAGCACCATCTGATGATGTTCACGCGGGTCCCATGTGGTGAAGACAATGGGACGCCCCCGCGCCATGCCACGGTCTGTCACCGTGAAGCCGAGCACGCGCGTATAAAAATCCTCCATGCGCGGCAAATCAAACACGTGAATGCCGATATGGCTGAAGCTCAAGGGAACCGCGGCAGTGCTCGCGTGAGTTTGCGTTTGCAGGCTCATCCCTACCTCCTGTCAGATCAACGTGCTGTAAACCGGAATCGGCTTACAGCACAAAAGCTGATCGATCCCATATATGTAGAGCATCGCTTTTGCGAAAAACCGGAACCACTTTTCGCGCGATGCTCTAGTGCATCACCAGAGCGCCGCCATCAATGGCGATCACCTGTCCCGTAATAAAGCTGGAGCCCTCCCCCGCCAACAACGTGACGAGGCCTTTCAATTCCTTGGGATCGGCGACACGCTTCAAAGCTGTGCCTTGCGCCATGAAATCCTTGCGGGAGGGATCTGTAAACATGATGCCACCAGCGATGTTGGTCATGAATGGGCCGGGGGCAATGCCATTGACCCGGATATCGTATTGCGCGAGTTCGGCGGCAGCGAGTTTTACAAGCTGGATCACAGCAGCTTTGGTCGCCGAATAGGCGTAACCCGACACATTAGAAGTGCGCATGCCCGCAATTGAAGCTGTCGCAATAATACGCCCGCTCCCCTGCGGTTTCATGACGGCAGCGGCAGCCTGCAGGGTCGCAAAAACGCCCGTCAGATTCACATCCAGTACATTGCGCCACACATCCAGATCGATATTCTCAATGAACCCTGCGGGATTTGTGATCGGCGGACCACCCGTGATGCCCGCATTGGCAAACACGGCGTCGAGACGGCCTTGTCTTTCGGAATAGCTTTTTACGGCTTCGCGTATCTTTGCAGGCTCGCGCACATCCAGCACAAGGCCATCCACCTGATTGCTGATCCGGCGAAAATGATCCACAGCCTTGTCGAGATTGTTGGCATCAGCATCTGCGAGGCACACGGCCGATCCGGCTTCGACCATGGCTTCGGTCATCGCAAAGCCGAGGCCGCTGGCCGCGCCCGTCACGAAAGCGGTTCGGCCGGAGAAATCTGTACCCTGCTGCGCCATTGATCTTTTCCCTTTTATTGCAGTGCTGCATCAAACTATTTCATCGGCGGAAAGCGCTCGAATGCTGGCAATTCATGTGCTGCCCCCATCCAGCTAATCCGGTCGGCGATCTGGATATGCGCGCGCGGCGGTACCAGAGACGGGTCGTCATACGTTGCGCTCTGGATGTCGATAATACCAGGCAGCAGCTTGTCATTGGTGTAGAATAAGCCAGTGCCGCAATCAGGACAGAAATGCCGCCGGCCATCTTGCGAGGAGGCGTAGATTTTCACCGTGCCCTGGGTCACAGTGAAGTCGGTTTGAGCATACATGGTCCAACCCATCATGGGCGCACCTGAATGTCGCCGGCAATCAACACAATGACACAGCGCGTGTGTGCGCGCTTCGCCTTCGGCTCGATACCGAATTCCGCCGCAATGGCATCCGCCCGTAATAGTCACTTGCGATCCATACCCTTGTCTTCCATCAATGCCTCTTGAGCCGCCCAGCGTTCGGTGGCCTCATAAGCGTGGATAATGCGCGCGTGACGCCGCGAGAGCCAATCTCGCGTGCCCACATGAGTAAAAATATAAAATTCGTCATTGCGTATAGCTTCAAGTACGCGCCGACCGACAGCGTCGGGGTGAAGGCCATCACTGAGAACGGGCAAGGCCGTGTTGGGCCGCGCCACTGGCCCACCGAATTTGTCCGGCCTGTATTCGGAGGCCCGGTATATGTTGGTGTTGACCGCACCGGGCGCGAGCACCGAGACGCCGATATTCGTTCCTTCAAAATCGTTGAAGAGGCCCTCGCTCAGCGCGACGACACCGAATTTCGTTGTCGCGTAAGCTGCGGTGCGGCGGCCCTTGTGCACCTGAAAGCCACCAATCGACGCAGTGTTGACGATATGCCCGCCCTGTCCGTGCTTCTGGATACGCGGAAGGAACGAGCGCACACCGTTGATGACGCCATAAAGGTTGACGCCAATAATCCAGTTCCAGTCCGTATCGGTGAATTCGGCAATGGGCTTTGGATAAATGGCAATGCCGGCATTGTTGCAGACAATGTCGATACGCCCGAGTTCCTGTTCAATGCGCTGGGCGGCGGCCTCCACGTGTGCGCCGTCGGCGACGTCAAATTCAAGACCGATGACGCGATTGCCGAAACCTTTCACGTTTTCGACGGCTTCGGCCAGTGC
>CAMDKB010000437.1 GCA_945901195.1 Rhizobium sp. Q54 | reverse complement strand
TGAAACGCTGGCCAAGGCCGAGCGCTCGCATGCGGGCCGTTTTCAGCGCGCACTGGATGAACTCGCCAAGATCTGATTGGGCGAACGCTGCAGCTATGCTGTGAATTGCTGATCTGCATCGCTGCGGATGTGATGACTAATACCTGCTGGCCGGAGCCAAACTCCGGCCGCTTGCATGTACTAAGGTTGAGAGCCTGTTTGTACCAAGGTTGAGAGCCTGTTTGCGGATAAGCCGCGTCGCCAAGCAAAGGAACTGCCGAGATGAGAGAGGGAAGTCTGGACGCCCCTACACGCCATCCTATCGATTGGCAGAACCCTGATTTCTATGACGAGTACAAACTCGAAGCCGAACTTGAGCGCGTTTTCGATATTTGCCACGGTTGCCGCCGCTGCTTCAATCTGTGCGATTCTTTTCCAATCCTGTTTGATCTGGTCGATGAATCCCCGACGGGTGAACTCGATGGCGTGAACAAGGCCGATTTCAAGAAAGTCGTGGATGCCTGCACATTGTGCGACCTCTGCTTCATGACAAAATGCCCTTACGTGCCTCCGCACGAATTCAATCTCGATTTCCCGCATCTGATGCTGCGCGCGCGCGCCATTGAAGCGAAAAAGGGGGAAATTTCCTTCGCTGACAAGGAACTGGCGAAGACTGACCGCAACGCCAAGCTGGCGGGTCCGTTGGCTCCGATTGCCAACTGGGCGACCCGCACGTCCAACAAGTTTACGCGCGGTATTTTGGAAAAGGTTGCAGGGCTTGATGCCCGCGCCGAACTGCCGGAATATTCAAGCGCGAGCCTCATCAACGCTGCAAATGCATCCACGCCTGAGATCAACCGTGATGCACCCGGCTTTGGCCGCAAGGCGGTTCTCTACGCAACCTGTTTTACAAACTATAACGACCCGGATCCGGGGCTTGCAGCGCGTGCCGTACTGGCGAGAAATGGCATCGAGACCGTGGTGGTTCATCCCCATTGCTGCGGCATGCCGATGTTCGAACAGGGCCGCATCGACGAGGTCGCCAAAAGCGCGAAAATCGTCTCGGATGCACTCGTGCCGTGGATCGACAAGGGTTACGATATCATTGCTCTTGTGCCGTCGTGTGCGCTGATGCTGAAATTTGAGTGGCCTTTGATTGTCACGGATAATGCGAATGTGAAAAAGCTCTCACAGGCCACATTCGATCTCAGCGAATATGTGGTCCATATCGCCAAGAAGCATGGGATGGCTCCGGGCATGTCGCCTGTGCCGGGCGGTATTTCATTGCACATCGCCTGCCATTCGCGGGCGCAGAATATGGGCCAGAAAGCTACCGAGATGCTCAAGCTCATTCCCGAGGCGGAAGTACATGTGGTCGAGCGTTGCTCGGGCCACGGCGGCGCCTGGGGCTTCAAGAAACCGCATTTCGATACGGCGCTGAAGGTCGGCAACCCTGTGGCGCGCGCCGTCGACAATGGCGGCAAG
Organism: Rhizobium sp. Q54; assembly: GCA_945901195.1. GTDB lineage: Bacteria > Pseudomonadota > Alphaproteobacteria > Rhizobiales > Beijerinckiaceae > Terripilifer. The sequence continues at coordinate 2,460 of CAMDKB010000437.1, read as the reverse complement.
GCTTTTGTCACATCCGAATGCCCACTGGCGGGCGTGCATATTCAGCAGGGCGTGAATGCGCTCGGCTCCGACCAGCCCAAGCCCGAACTGATCAAGAACCCGATCCAGTTGATGGCAAAGGCCTACGGCATCACAGTCTGAGACCAGCTTTAAAACTGCGCACAATCAAGAGCGCGGACAGTATCGTAACAAACCAATGGAGAGCGTCATGACCGCACGCCACGAAATCACTTTGTCCGACCTCATGCCCGTCGCCGAATATGGCAAGATCCGCGCGGTCAAACGCAAGGAGCTTGCGGCACGCAAGAAGAACCGCCGCGTTGATGTAGGTCCCCACGTCACGTTCTACTTTGAAAACTACGACACCATGTGGAGCCAGGTTCACGAGATGCTCTATATTGAAAAGGGCGGCGAGGAACAGGCCAAGGAAGAATTGAAAGCCTATAATCCGCTGGTTCCCAATGGCCGCGAGCTGGTGGCGACCTTTATGGTGGAGATCGACGATCCAGAACGGCGCAAGCGCGTTCTTGGTCAGCTCGGCGGCGTCGAGGAAACCGCGTTCCTGATGATCGGTGGCGAACGTGTCGCGGCAAGACCTGAGGAAGACCAGGACCGCACGACCGCTGAAGGCAAGGCCTCTTCAGTGCAATTCGTGCACTTCCCGCTCAGCGATGCACAGGCGCGATCCCTGAAGGCTGAGGGAACGCAGGTCATTGTTGGTCTAGGCCACGAACACTACAATCACATGGCCGTCGTGTCCGAGCGTGTGCGCGCGGAACTGGCTGGGGATGTGGATTGAGCCACCGCAGAGGCAGTTTCGATTGACCTGTGGGGTCAATCGAAACATCCGTCGCGCATGAAGGGAGCTATCCTCCGGGCTACTTCCCCTCGCTCGCTGCAAGCTTCTCCAGAATCGGCCGCCAGGTTTCCTGTTCCTTGCGGGCAAAAGCCGTCGTGTCTTCCGGTGACATCGCAGTGAGATAGGCGCCGAGTTTGGCAAGCCGCGCAGCTACCTCTGGGTCTGCAAGCACCTTGTTGATATCAGTCCCCGCCTTGCGGACGATTGCGTCAGGTGTGCCCATGGGCGCAACGACAACATTCCAGCCACCCGCAAAAAACCCGGGCAAGGTCTCTGCCACCGTCGGCAATGTGGGAAACTCCTTCAGACGAGCCGGCGACGCCACGGCAAGCCCGTGAATGGAATTACCCTCGATTGCGCCGCCCACCCCGGAATAGCCGTCAAGCACAATGCCTACACGACCCGATGTGACATCGTTCATGGCTGCAGCCGGACCGCCTGCGTAGGGCACAAACAGCAGTTTCACACCTGCGCGGTCCTGAAACAGTTCCATTGTCAGATGCGTGATGCGCCCGCGCCCGGTTGCGGCAAAAGATATTTCGCCGGACTTCTGTTTTGCCAGCGCGATCAACTCGGGCACCGTCTTGACGCCGAGCTTGTGGGAAACACCAATGAACATGGGTTGCAAGGTAAACATCGCCACGGGCAGAAAATCTGTCGGCAGCACGATAGGAAGATTAGGAGCAACCCCTACAGCGCCTTTGAGCGCAAGAAAGGCTGAAGCGGCGGGCGTATAAAACGTGTAGCCATCGGGATCAGCCTGCGAGGCTACGCGCGCAGAAATGCCGCCACCCGCGCCGGGATGATTGAGGACCACAACCTGCTGCTTCCACAGCTGGCTCAATTGTTCGGCCAGAATACGCGAAGTCACATCATTGGAACTGCCTGCAGCAGAATCGGAAATGATGCGGACGGGTTTATTGGGATAATCTCCGGTTTGCGCGGTTACAGGGGTTGCGGCAACCAGTGTCGCGCAAAGCGCTGCCATTGTTGCGCCTGCGCGCGTTGTGACCCGAAGGGAAGTGGTGAGTGTTTGTAACATGGATCTTTTCCTGATGTTCCCCGGAGCAACATTGCAGTTTTGATGAACTGCAACGCCGCTCCAAATTTTTATCATACGAGCTTACGGACGAAAAACCGGATATCACTTTTTCAGCAGCCGGCCTGATTTACTTGTTCTCGCTTTGCGCCAGTTTTTCAAGTATCGGGCGCCATGTCTCCTGCTCCTTGCTTGCGAAGGCGATGATTTCGTCAGGAGTCATGGCGTCAAAATAAACGCCCAGTCGGCCATGGCGGGCAATGAATTCCGGGTTTTCCTGGATCTTGTAAATATCAGCGGCAATTTTCTTGATGAGCGCCGCCGATGTTCCTACCGGCGCCAAGAGCACAGTCCAGCCACCTGCGAAAAACCCGGGATAGGTTTCTGCTACTGTCGGCAGGTCCGGGAATTCCTTGAGCCGCTTGGGCGTTGCCACGGCAATGCCCTGGATCATGTTACTTTCAATCGCACCGCCGACGCCCGCAAATCCTTCCAGCACAATGCCAATGCGTCCGGACGTCACGTCATTCATTGCTGCAGCGGGACCGCCGGCATAAGGTAC
>CAMDKB010000436.1 GCA_945901195.1 Rhizobium sp. Q54 | reverse complement strand
ATTTCCGCGCACAAGGTGAGCAGAAGAAGCAGGAAATCCAATCCAAGGCGGATCGCGATGTTACGGTGTTGCGCGCGGAAGCCATGCGAAAGTCGGAAGAATTGCGCGGTGAAGGCGATGGCGAGCGCAACAAGGTTTACGCCGAGGCTTTCAACAAGGATGCGGAGTTCTTTTCTTTCTACCGCTCAATGCAGGCGTATGAAAAAGGACTGACAGGCGGCGATACCCGGATGATACTCAGCCCGAATTCGGACTTCTTCCGCTATTTTGGTGACCTTTCGGGTCGGGAAGCCGGGGCCAAGTCCAAGCCGGCGGCCAAGACTCCATGAGATGAACACGGCAGCGTGATTGGCGCTGCCGTGTTTCCGCTTTAATTTTCACGTGAATAAGGTCGAAGCTAAGGCGCATTGCGCCAACATGATCAGGAGATCGCAGCATGACCCAGACGATTGAGCATAAGGTTCGTAATGTCGTGGCGGGCAAAGGACCGTCCCGGTTCGGCTGGCTCGCAGGTGCAGCCGCCTTTGCTGCTGTCGCCGCCGCGCCTTTGCCTGTGTTTGCCCGCGGCGCACCTGAGTCTTTTGCTGATCTGGCCGAGAAAGTCTCCAACGCGGTCGTCAATATCAAGGCGTCGCAAACCATTACTGCTGCCCGCCAGGGGGGAGCTGCCCCAAATCTGCCGCGTGGGACACCCTTCGACGATCTCTTCGAGGAATTCTTTCGCCGGCGTGGTGGCGAGGGCCAGGAAGGCCAGGCTCCCCAACAGACCCCGCAACAGCCGCCACAGCGTCGCCAGAGCAATTCGCTCGGTTCCGGCTTTGTCATTGATGCCGCTGGTGTCGTCATTACCAACAACCACGTGATCGCAGACGCGACAGAAGTAACCGTCGTCTTTACGAATGGCGAAGAGCTGAAGGCCGAGATCGTCGGCCGCGATGCGAAGGTCGATATTGCAGTGTTGCGTGTGAAGCCAAAAACGCCCTTGCCAGCGGTGAAGTTCGGCGACAGCACGAAGATCCGTGTGGGTGACTGGGTTATGGCCGTCGGCAATCCATTCGGTCTTGGCGGAACGGTTACCGCCGGCATCATCTCGGCGCGCAACCGCAATATCAACAGCGGACCCTATGACGATTATATCCAGACAGACGCGTCCATCAACAAGGGCAATTCGGGAGGGCCGCTTTTCAACATGGATGGCGAAGTGATTGGCGTGAATACCGCCATTCTTTCTCCCACGGGTGGATCGGTAGGCATCGGTTTTGCCTCGCCGGCTGCGACGGTAACAAATGTCATCGACCAACTCTTGCAATATGGCGAAACGCGGCGCGGCTGGCTTGGTGTGCGCATTCAGCCTGTCGATGAATCCATCGCAGAAAGCCTCGGGCTCGGTAAACCGCGCGGCGCCCTGATTGCCGGCGTGGATGAAAAAGGCCCGTCGAAAGCCGCTGGAATCCTCACGGGCGATGTTGTCATCAAGTTCGATGGCAAAGACGTGCGAAACTCCAACGATTTGCCGCGCATTGTTGCGACGACACCTGTCGGCAAGGAAGTCGATGTTCTTGTTGTCCGCAAGGGCAAGGAACAGATTGTCAAAGTGAAGCTGGGCCGTCTTGAAGATGGTGAGAAGCCTCAGCTCGCCTCAGTTAAACCTGAGGAATCGGCCAAAAACGATGTTGTCCGCAAGGCCCTCGGCATGGAGTTCTCGTCTTTGAGCGACGAGACCCGGAAGAAATTTACAATCGACGCCAATGTGAAGGGCGTGGTTGTGACCAGCGTGGCCTCGGGCTCCCCTGCTGCCGAAAAGGCTCTCAAGACAGGCGATATTATTGTCGAGATCAATCAGGAGCAGATGAACCAGCCTGAAGATGTTGTCCGCAAAATGCGTACTGTCAAGGAAGGTGGCCGCAAGTCTGCGCTGTTCCTGATCTCCAATGGCAAGGGCGAAGTCCGCTTCGTGGCGCTGCCGGTGGAGTAAGCGCCTGCGCGTTTCATAAGTTGATTGAGTACCCGGGATCGCAGATTCCGGGTACATCGTTTTTCAGGACGTATCCGTTATTTATCTGCTGAAAGTGCATTACTGCGCGGCTTATTTTATGTTTCGACGAAGTCTTCGCGGCTGTAACCCTGCGCAAACAGGATCGCGGTCAGATCACCATGATCGATCCGTGCATGGGCGGCGGCGGCGACAGCTGGCTTGGCGTGAAAGGCAATTCCGAGGCCGGCTTCCTCCAGCATGGCCAGATCATTCGCGCCATCGCCGGCGGCGATCGTTTCCTCTTGTGCCAGGCTTTGCGCAGTGCGCAGTTCAATGAGCGTTGCGAGCTTGGCTTCGCGCCCGAGAATGGGTTCAACGACAGCGCCAGCAAAGCAACCGTTTTCCACAATCAGCCGGTTGGCGCGATTTTCGTGAAAGCCGATCTTTTCGGCGATGCGGCTGGTGAACAATGTAAAGCCGCCCGACACCAGCGCGGTGTAAGCGCCATTTGCACGCATGGTCTTGACCAGTGTGACGCCGCCTGCCGTCAGGGTGATGCGTTCCGCGATGACCTTGCTGACGATGCCTTCTTGCAGACTTTTCAAGAGCGCGACCCGTTCAATCAAGGCGGGCTCGAAGGCGATTTCCCCGCGCATCGCGCGTTCGGTAATTTCGGCGACGTGCGCTTTCTTGCCGACAAAATCGGCGAGCTCGTCAATGCATTCCTGGCCGATCATTGTGGAATCCATATCGGCGAGAAAAAGCTTTTTCCGCCGGCCTGCTGCGGGCTGGACAAACACATCGATACTTTCGCCGGTCAGCACTTCGCGCAGGCGATCTGCGTGCGCACGCATGGCGATCCACAGGTCCGCGCGCTCCGTGTAAATCGGGTCATCGAAAGCAACGTCCACTGCCATGCCCGGGTCAAGCCAGCGATTGAGGCGACCTGACGGAAGCACGGCTGCGGCACGGGCGGCGAGCGCCTCAACGATGGCTTTGCCGCCGGGCGCGGCTACAAGAGTTGCGATATATTCTGGCACGTGTCATCCGCCTTGTAGAACCGCCAGCGGGCGGTGGAGAATCCCTTGTTCGAAGCCATCCTCATTGCAGGCCCGACGGCGAGCGGCAAGTCCGCTCTTGCGATCGCCATTGCGCAGGAGCTTGGCGGCGTGGTGATCAATGCAGATTCCATGCAGGTTTACCGGGATTTGCGGATCATTACGGCGCGGCCAACGGTGGTGGAAGAAGCGCTGGCTCCGCACGCCATGTTCGGGCATGTGGATGCCGCAATCAACTATTCCGCAGGACACTGGATGGCCGATGTGCAGCGGGCGCTTGCCGATGCGAAGGCCAAAGGCCTCTTGCCGGTTATTGCAGGCGGCACGGGCCTCTATTTCAAGGCGCTTGTGCATGGATTGTCGGCCATGCCGGATGTCCCCGATGAGATTCGCATGCGGGTCCGGGCGCAGGCCGAGGGGCAGGAAACGCCCGAACTTCATGCAAAATTGCTGGCCTGCGATCCACTGACGGCGGCGCGCCTGAAACCGAACGATCGCCAGCGCATTTTGCGCGCGCTGGAAGTCTTCACCGCGAGCGGGCGCTCGATCACAACCTTTCAAGCGCTAAAGGGGACGCCGTTGTTATCGGCACCGCAATGCCGATGCATCTTTCTCTGCCCGCAAAGAAGCGAACTTTACCAGCGCATCGACAGGCGCTTCGACGTCATGATCCAACAGGGCGCTCTTGAGGAAGTCAAAGCGCTTGGCGCACGTGGGCTTGATCCGGCGCTGCCCGCCATGCGCGCCCACGGTGTGCCAGGGTTGCTGGCTTATCTGAATGGGCAGGCGCTGCTTGAAGATGCGATCACCAGGGGCAAGAGTGATACGCGGCATTATTCCAAGCGGCAGTTCACCTGGTTTCGGCACCAATTGCCGGAGTTCGAATGGGTCGCGCCTGAAGCGGGG